>JAMWCK010000055.1 GCA_023819625.1 Candidatus Omnitrophota bacterium
TCGGCATTACTAAGATAAGAAATATTTTAACTAAATTAGAATTTATACCTAAGTCCAAAGGAAAAGGATATCTAGAAGTTATTGTCCCCAGCCAGCGGCAGGATATTAAGTTAGAAATAGACCTAATTGAAGAGATTGCACGGATTTATGGTTATGAGAATGTTCCTATTACCTTACCGAAGATTAACCCGGATCCAACGTCTCTTAAAAGAAATTTGGTGCTTAAGATAAAAAATACCTTGATTAGTCTAGGGTTAAATGAGGTGATTACCTACAGTCTTATTTCTCGTGATTTGTTGGGTGATAGGACAAATACCCTTGCCATAGAAATCCTTAATCCTTTAAGTAAAGAACAGGAACTTCTTAGGCCAACCCTCATTCCTTCTTTAGCCCGGGTAGTTGCTTATAATCTTAACCAAAGAGAAAGTTATGTTAATATCTTTGAAATTGCCAAGGTTTTTTATAAGGATTCCGGCCAGATAAAGGAAAGGTGGAATTTAGGGATTGCCCTTTGCGGAAGGAGTACTTTTTATTTAAGTGGCGAGGGAGGAATAAGAGAAGAATTTACGCCTTTATACCTTAAAGGGATTTTAGAGACACTTTTTAGGCAACTGGGAATTAAAGACATTAGTTTCTCTTTTTTAGACACAGGCGAGATTATGATTTCTGTTCGGGATAAAATTATCGGCTTAATGAAGGGTCTAGAAAAATCATTTTTAGAGAGGTTTGCGATTAAAAATAAAGCGGTTTATGTGGCGGAAGTCGCTTTAGAAAAAATACTTCCGTTTGTAGATTTAAAAAAAACATTTACACCTTTGCCTAAATATCCGGGGATAAGTAGGGATATCAGTTTAATCTTAAAGGAAGAAATAAAGGTAGCGGATTTATTACCGGTCATAGAAGAAAAGGGTAAACCCTTATTAGAAGAGGTTAAGGTAGTGGATTTCTACCAGGGTAAACAAATACCCCCTGGTTTCAAGGGATTAACCATTTCTTGTTTTTATCGCTTACAAGAACGTACCTTAACCGAGGATGAGATTAAACCACGGCATGCCGAGATATTAGAGGTCTTAAAAGAAAAATTCTCCGCCCAGATTAGATAAGGCAGAAGAAAAATTAAAATACCTTTAACTATACCTTATTAATATTGACAGAATTATAATATTGTGTATAATATTGTGTTAACTTAACTTATCTAATGCAAAAAAAAGAGAGAAGAAGATTTATTCGTATCCCCGCCTACCACCTTGCTAAATACAGATTATTTTCAGAATCATCCCCTCAGTCTAAATTTATACTTGCCACTCTTAAAGATATTGGAGCAGGAGGGGTTTGTTTAAGGACCAAAGAAGTCTTACCCGTATCTAGCGTGATTGAATTAAAGATTAACTTCCCTTCAGTTAATATGCCTATCTCGATTTTAGCCAAGGTTATATGGATGAAAAAAATAGCCAGAAGTGGTTATTATGATGTAGGCACAGAATTTCTGCAAATAGAAGAATCCACGCATAATATAATTAATCAACACGCAAAATTTTTACATAAGAAATTAAGGGCAACCTAAGATGCTACCGTCGCCTAAAGTCAAGGAAGTACACTTAAAGGATTACCTTAAAGTAATTCAAAAGAGATACTGGGTAATCTTGAGTTTCTCTTTTGTATTAGTGACCACGGTGATGGTATTGACCTTTAGGATGACGCCTATATATCGAGCCACAGTGAGCATTATTATTGAAAAGACACCTCCTAAAATAGTTTCTATAGAAGATGTTTATCAGGCCGGTATAGCGGATAAGGAATATTATGAGACACAGTATAAGATTTTAGGTAGCCGCGCCCTTGCCAAGATGGTCTTCGACGAATTAAATCTAGCAAGAGATCCTGAGTTTTTTAAAAAAACCAAAGACCCCATTGATGTAGTGCTTTCTCATTTAATTGTAGAGCCAATAAAGGAAACCCGAATGGTGAAGTTGAGCTTTGAGAGTATGGACCCTATAAAATCAGCCAGGATTGCTAATACCTTTGCCAGGCTTTATATAAGACAGGATGTGGAGACAAAACGTTCTGCTTCGCGCTATGCTACAGGATGGTTGGAGGAACAATTAAATGAAATGAAAAAGAAACTAGAGGCAGCAGAAGTTAATCTTAATAATTATATACAAGAACACAAAATTGTGACTATACCTAATCTACAGGAGGAAAGTCAGAGCCTTTTAGAGACCCTAAAGAAAGAGGAGGCGCGTCTAGAGACACAGATAAAAGAGGCCTCCCAGCGATACAAAGAAAAACACCCCAAAATGGTTACTCTTAATTCAGAATTAGAATCGGTAAGAGAGAAGATAAAATTGGAGACCGAGCGATTACTTGACTTAAATCAGAAGATGATTCAGTATAATATCCTGAAGCGCGAGGTAGAGTCAAATAGACAACTCTATGATTCGCTCTTAAAAAGGACAAAAGAGACAACGGTCTCCGAGGAGCTTCAGGCGGCTCAGATCCGCATTGTTGACCCGGCAGAAGTGCCGATCTCGCCCATCAAACCAAGGAAGATGCAAAATTTTATTCTTGCCTGTATTTTAGGCCTGAGTTTAGGTGTGGGTCTGGCTTTCTTTCTGGAGTATCTTGATTCCACAGTTAAAACTGCAGAAGATATTGAGTTCTATGTAAAGCTTCCTTTTTTAGGATATGTTCCTTCTGTAAGAAGACAGATAGAGATGAAAAAAGAGATGGATTTATACTGTTATGAGAATACGACGACAAAAATTGCTGAGGCCTATCGTTCAATACGCACTTCTATTATCTTCTCTTCGCCTGAAGAACGACCACTAAAGAGTATTTTGATTACGAGTAGTATTCCTCAAGAAGGTAAGACTTCTGTAACGGTGAACCTGGCTACAGTTTTTACTCAAAAGAATGAAAGGGTAATTATTTTAGAGGCAGATATGCGTAAGCCAAGGATTGCCAAAAGTTTTGATTTAGATAATAAGGAGGGCTTAAGTAGTTTTTTGGCAGGAAGCATAGAATTTGAAAAGATAATAAAAAAGACGTTCATCCCCAATCTTTTTTTAATCCCTGCAGGGCCTGTACCTCCTAATCCTGCAGAGCTTCTGACCTCTATTAAGTTAAAATGGATCTTTGATGAATTAAATAAGAAGTTTGAGCGCATAATTATTGATAGTCCTCCTGTATTAACGGTAGCAGATGCAGCGATCTTGGCAAATATTATAGATAGTGTGATTATAGTTATCCGAGCAGGATTCGTGAGTTTAGAGCCAATCTTACGTGCTAAGCAAAGACTTCTTGAGGCAAAGGCAAGAATTATTGGAGTAATCCTTAATAATGTAGAGGTTAAAAAAGAGGATTCTTCTTATTATTACCATTATTACTACCCAGAAGACAAGAAAGAAAAGTTACTAGCAATTTAGTTGTGTATGTTTTATGGCATCACAAAAATTTACAACTTTACAATTGAGGCCCTCGTTTTTTTTATTATCATTTTTAGTCCTTTAGTTTATGGTAGTGTCCAAGCTCTACCGTTAGTAATTTTAGAATCTACAGTTTTCTTAATATTATTCATCTGGTGGCTAAAAATTATATCCTTAAAGGAACCACCTTCTTTTATCAAGTCATCCTTCTGGCTACCTATACTTTTATTCATTTTATTAGTTTTTTTACAACTGGTGCCTTTGCCAAAATCTATCCTAATCTTCTTATCGCCCTCTAGGGTTTATTTAATAGATAAATTTGTGCCTGCGGAATTCATATCTAAAATAGTATTTTCATTAAGTATCTATAGAAATCAGACTATTATTAAATTTCTTGAATTATTAAGTTATGTAAGTTTATTTTTTATTTTAATAAATAATTTAGAATCAAAGAAAAAATTTACGCGTTTAATAGTAGTGATTATTTCTATGGGTCTTTTGGTAGCCATTATAGAAATAGCAAGACAATTTAAATTCCCCTTTGTGAATAAAAATCATTTTGCAGGTTATATGGAACTAATTATCCCTTTGGCGATAGGATATCTGCTAACAGATCCTATCAGGCCAAAAAAGATTATCCTGGGCTTTATGACAATAGTGATGTTTACGGCTTTATTTTTGTCTCTTTCTCGTGCAGGAACATTGTGTTTCATAGGTTCATTAATATTTATGGGGTGTGCTTTTAGATTGAGAAAGACATTGCGCCACAAGATAAAAGTTATTTATATATTAGTCATTATTTGTTTTCTTTTTCTTATGATTATGGGGATAGAACCGGTGTTAGCCAGGTTTGCTACATTATACAAAAAAGAGATATTTGATACCGAGGGGCGCTGGATTCTCTGGAAGGATACCTTAAGGATAATCGCGGATTTTCCTTTATTCGGTACAGGTCTAGGAACTTTTAGAAACATCTATCCGATGTATAAGACACTTATGGTACAGGCAACTGTTTCTTATAGTCACAGTGATTTCTTACAGTTAGTTTCCGAAACCGGAATAATAGGATTGGGTCTGGTGGTTTGGTTTTTGGTTTTGTTTTTTAAAGACATCTTTCTGAATTGGATGAATAGGCATCATCCTTTTGTAAAAGGCATAGTCTTAGGTGGTATAACTAGTATTATAGCAATATTGTTGCATAGCTTCTTCGACTTTAATCTCCAAATTCCCTCTAATGCGTTTTTATTCACCATCATTATGGCCCTGACCTACAAATGTATATTTATAAAATTTAGCGAGAATGAAATTATTTAAATTAACCGCGTTATCAGGATTTATTTTTATCCCTATTATAATTTCTTGTATTGAATATCTGATCTGGAGTCGGTATTGGGCAGAGAGTATTCATAATAAAATAAAAAGAATTCCTCTAGACATAATTACCGCAGAAAGGATTAAAAATTATAAACAGATTTTAGATAAGGCAATTAAATTAAATATACCGGATTCAAAATACAATTATACAAGGGCAGAATTATTCTTAAAAGAAGGGAGTTATTCCTCGGCCAGAGATGATTATATAAAAGCGATATGTTTAGAACCTACCAATGCATTATATCATTTTAAGCTAGGTGAGGTTTACTTAAAACAAAGTATAGATGAAATTTATAAAAATAAGGCCATTGATGAATTTAAAAAAACCATTTTTTTAAATCCCACAAATTCTTATTTTAGATTTTTGATAGGGAAAAATTATTTTTATTTGGGAATGGATAAAGAGTTTGTTTTAGAAGAATTTAAGCAAAGCCTGAATTTATCCTTATTATATCAGGATGAAATTATGGAGTTTGTCTATAAGAATATTTCTAAAGAGTATGAGGATTTAAATTATATAATTCCCCAGAATAACATCGAGGCGCTGCAGAGATTAGGTATTTTCCTTGACAATAAGAATAGATGGGAAGAGGCAAAGAAGGAATTCTATAAAATTTTAGCGTTAGAACCCAAAGATGAAAAATATTATGTAATTTTTACTCAACGGGCTGATGCGCGTAAGGATTTTGCAGTAAGATTGGATATCTGGCCAAAGTTCTTAAAGTTTTATCCGGCTAATAAGACTGGCTTGAGCGGACTTATCTATGGTTATTTTAATCTTAAGGATTACTCTTCAGCATTAAAAATCTGTGAGGAGGCCTTGAGATTATATCCTGATGATGTTGCGTTTTTATTACTTTCGGGTAATTTATATTCTTTGCTTGGAGAGTATGATTCTGCTATATCTAATTTCAAGAAAGTCTTAAAATTAGAACCCCTAAATAGACAAGCCCATATCCAGCTGGTTAAAGTTTATCGGGATAAAAATGATTTGACCTCTTCACTATATTATGCTGAAAAGATGTACCAATTATTTCCCGCAGATATTGAGATGACCAGTATCTATGCCTGGATATTATTCCAAAAGGGCTTATACGATGAAGCAAACACGCTTTGGCAAGAGTGTCTAAGAAAAGATCCAAAATATTATTCGGCATTACTGGGTTTGGGTTTAAGTTTTGAGCATAAAGGGGATTTAGAAAAGGCAAGATACTATTATGAAAAGGCAAAGGCCATCTATCCCGATAAAGAGGAACTAAATACACATTTAGAGAGAATTAAAGGTAAACAAAAAGAATAAAAAGTGCAAAACCCAATAAAAAAGATAATTCTATTTATTCTTTTTTTTCTCTTGGCATTTTCTTCCATTCGTTTAATTACTCTTTGTAAGATATCCTACTTTGATTTTATCCCATTTTTTATCATTTTTATTCTTCTTATCATCAAAAAACCCATTTTTGTCTTTATGCTTTTGATCTTTTTTGGTTATATTGAAACATTTACCCTCATTTTGCCTACGCGTTTTGTTACTATAAACATTATCCTTATATTTCTTTGCCTGTTTGTCTTTTTATTAAGAAATGCTGTTTACAGAAAGAAAATTTTATTTAAAAAGGAACTCTTGCCGGTATTCTTGCTTCTAATATTGACTTCGTTTTCTCTTTTTTTTGCCATAGACTTTGAGGTAAGCTATGTGAAAGTAACGAGATTAATAAGTTGCCTTATTTTATGCTTTCTGGCTTTTAATATAGTGGAAACGAAGAAGGACCTCTATTTAGTATTCTTTACTATTGTTGGTGCGGCTTTGTTTTTAGGCATCAATGGAATTTTGTTTTCTAAAGAGTTAATGGAAAAAGATGTTTTTAGAATTTCTGCCAGAGGTTGGGATCCGAATTGTTTTGGGATTACCTGTGCCTCAATAATTCCTCTTTGTTTTGGTTTATACAGAACCTCTAAGAGAATATTTATGGTTAAATTGATAGTTTTGGCTGTTGTCGGCCTGATGTTTGTGGTGATTTATCTTACGGCCTCGCGCGCTGCATTTGTTGTAACTATGATGGGAATAATTCTTCTTTTGTTTAGACGCCTACTTTCTTTTAAGATCTTATTTCTTTTTATATTCTTAATTCTCATTATCATTCCCCGCTTGCCAGAGTATCATCTAAAAAGATTGCTTGTCCTTCCCGGGCTTGAACAACATATTCGCTTAAGCGAAGATTCTCCCGAGATCTCTACAAAGGATAGATTACATACATTAAAAGATGGACTCTTTAATGTCTTTGCGCGCAATCCTTTATTTGGGGTGGGAATAGGAAACTATAACTACTATTCCTGGTGGCAACGTTCACCACACAATATGTACTTAGGAGTTGCCGCGGAATTAGGGATATTTGGATTTTTTTTATTCATCTTGATAATTATCAATTCATTTATGGATTTGAGGATAAATAAGGAAAAGGCTATTAAAGATGTAAGGATTTTATCTGAGGCAGTAAGGATAAGCCTAATCATGTTTTGTCTTGGGGGTTTGAGTTTGGATTTAGAGTATACGAAGGCTTTTTGGATTATTTTATGTCTGGGTAGTATTTTAAAGAATATCTCTGTTACTGAGGATTTATGAGATGTATCTTTTTTTGTCTTTCCAGTTTGTTCCTTTAATTGGCGGAGCAGAAAAATTTCTTTTATATATATTAGAAAAGATAACCAAAAAAGATAAAGTAATTTTACTGACGGCTCGATTTAAATCCGACTTACCCAAAAAAGAGCTAAAAGGAAATTTGATAATATATAGACTTAGATATATTCCTCTTTGGATAATCGGGACTCTTTTATTTCTTATCCAGCTTTTCTTTTTCTTAATCGTTTGCCACAAAAAATATAATCTTATCTTTATTAACAATCCTAAATATGAAGCAGTCTTAGCCATCCTTTTAGCAAAAATCTTTCACAAAAAGACAATTCTTCTTATAACAACCACTCTTTGCCCAAGGGATATATTGAAGGAAAATAAGACAAAGTTTATTTCTTTTGTATCTTTAATTTTAAAAAAGGCCGATGTATTTGTCGTCCTCACTAAAGAGATGGAGTCCTATTTGATTGAAGACAGAATCCCCAAGAAACGAATCAGGATAATACCTAACGGTGTAGAT
>JAMWCK010000056.1 GCA_023819625.1 Candidatus Omnitrophota bacterium
TATTCAAAGTGTTAAAAAAGCGTTGATTTCGTTATAACGAACTAACGAGATTAACGAACCCAACGCACTCAACGCACGACTGTATTTTAAGGATATTTAAAAATTGTGCTTAAATGATGGCACAGACAATAAAATATTCAATTTTTAAGTCGGGGAGTAAAATAAACAAAAAATATTTGATAAAAGATATGAATAATGATTTACTTGAAGATATTAATAAAAAAGAAGTTTCTTCTAAAATTTATTTTCAGACAGATTCTATATGTATCTACAATGACGATTTCTTAAAAATAGATTATATCAAAGATAATTCTATAGATTTAATAGTAACTTCACCTCCTTATAATGTAGATATTCATTATAACGATTATAATGATAAGGTTTCTTATTCTGATTATTTGATTTTTACAAGAAAATGGCTTGCTAAATGTTTTAGATTAGCCAAAAATGATGGCAGGTTTTGTCTTAACATTCCCTTAGATAAAAATAAGGGGGGACAGCAGAGTGTATGTGCAGATATAACTACCATTGCAAAACAGGTTGGCTGGAAGTACCATTCTACAATCATTTGGAATGAGCAGAATATTTCTCGCCGTACCGCTTGGGGTTCTTGGCTTTCTGCGCGCGCACCTTATGTGATTGCCCCTGTAGAGGTTATTTTAGTTTTATATAAAAAATATTGGAGAAAAGAAAATTTTGGAAAATCCGATGTTACCAAAGAGGAATTCGTGGAGTGGACAAACGGAGTTTGGACTTTTTCAGGAGAAAGTAGAACAAGGATTGGCCATCCTACTCCTTTTCCCATAGAATTGCCAAGGAGATGTATAAAACTATTTAGTTATGTTGGTGATATTATTCTTGATCCGTTTCTCGGTAGCGGTTCTACTTTAATTGCTTCTGTTAAGACAGATCGTAAAGGTATTGGTGTTGAAATAGATAAAAATTATTGTAAGATTGCAAAACAGAGATTAATAAGAGAGGCAGGGATAAATCAACTTAATTTTAATAAATTGATAAGCAAAAATATAAATGGCTAAAACCATCACTGATTTAATAATAGATTATTTCAAAAAACATTCTAAGAAAGCTTTGTCTCATGGACCAGTGGTTGATTGGGTAGAAGAACTATTCTCAAACGGAAGCAGGCAAAAGATTTGTTATAAAAATGTATGAACAGGCAATTGCTAAAAATGACAAGAGGATAGTTGAATTTTGTAAACATATCTTTGATGTTTATAATAAATTTCAGATAAATAGCCACATAAAAAGACCAGATAAAAAATAAAAATGAAGAAGATTCTTTACATTGTTCTTGACGGTTTAGGTGACCTACCCATAGAAGAGCTAAATAGTAAGACGCCTTTAGAAGCAGCTCTGACGCCAAATTTAGACCGACTTGCCCAGCAGGGACAGACGGGCCTGGTCTATCCGGTAGATAAAGGTATTGCACCAGAATCAGACATTGCGGTAATTAGTCTTTTAGGTTATGAGGCGCATAAATATTATACCGCAAGAGGTCCCTTAGAGGCATTTGCCGAAGGTTTAGAAGTTAATGATGGCGATCTGGCGCTGAGGGTTAACTTTGCTACTGCTGAAGCCGACGGAAAGACAATTAAGGACCGTCGCGTGGGAAGAAATTTGACTACAGAAGAGGCAGGTGCCTTAGCCAGAGAGATAAATTCTAAGCTTACTTTATCTGGCGCTACTTTTGAGTTTAAGAATACCATTGGGCACCGCGGAGTTTTAGTGATTCATGGTATGCGTTCAAAATTATCCGGCTGGATTACCAATACCGATCCTGCTTACGCCAGGGAAGGCGTATTTGGTGTAGCCAAGGAGAAATATGAGAATGTAGTTGTCAAATCGGTTCCTCTGCCCGGTTATGAAAATCTACCCGAAGCAGTGGAGGCGGCAGATCTAGTTAATGAGTTCACCCAAAAGGCGCAAGAAATCCTGAATGATTCTGTAGTAAATAAAAAACGGATCGCCGAAAACAAACTGCCGGCTAATTTAATTTTAGCCCGCGATGCCGGAGACCGCTTACCCAAATTTCCTCCCATAAGTTCTTTTTATCATCTAAATTTTGGCTCGTTTGTGCAGATGCCGGTAGAGAGAGGAATTGCCTTATTAACGGGGATGGAAATAATTGAAGTGCCTCCCTCTAGCGGTCATTTAGATATAGATTATTCAGTCTGGGCAAAGGTGGCTTTAGATTCGCTTAAGAAATACGCGGGAATTTATGTACACATTAAAGGACCTGACGAACCTGCCCACGATGGAGATTTTAATAAAAAGAAAGAAATCATTGAATTAATTGATAAGTTTTTCTTTTCACCCCTCCTTGCCCAGTTAGAACTTGACAACACGGTAATCGCGGTAACCGCAGACCATTCCACTGCCTGTGCAAGAAAGGCCCATACCGAAGACCCCGTACCCTTACTTATTTGCGGCGGAAATATTAAGCCAGATGGTTCACTTAGTTTTTCGGAGAAGACGGCAAAATTGGGTTCTCTTGGTGAACTCAAAGGAGTGGAAATCTTGCCTTTACTTGTAAAATCCGCTCAATAATAATGTGCGAAGCGAAACTTCGCACAAAGAGACTATGTACGATGTGATCGTAATTGGTGCAGGTCATGCAGGAATTGAGGCTGCCTTGGCCGCTAGCCGGATGGGCTGTCGGACTTTACTTGTAACTTTAAAAAAAGAAACCATTGGTCTAATGAGCTGTAATCCGGCAATCGGTGGAATAGGTAAAGGCCAACTAGTAAAAGAAATTGATGCCTTGGGTGGCGAGATGGCTCATGCCACTGATGCCTGCACAATTCAGTTTAGGATACTTAATGCCTCCAAAGGTCCGGCCGTACAATCATCGCGTGCCCAGGTAGATAGACGTCTATATCAGAAATATATGCAGAATACAATTCTTAATCAAGAAAATCTTGAGGTTAAAGAAAAGGAGGCGATAGGTTTAGTGATTCAGAATAACAAGGTTATTGGCGTAGAATGTCTTGATGAGACTATTTATGCAAAAACCGTAATTATTGCTACAGGTACATTTTTAAATGGTGTAATTTATCTTGGTCTTGAAGAATATCAAGCAGGAAGAATTAATGAACCTGCGAGCATTAAATTATCCACCGCTCTAAAAAAAATAGGTTTCGAAATCGGCAGGCTTAAAACCTGCACGACTGCCCGTCTCGACGGTAAAACCATTGATTTTTCCAAGATGACGATTCAACCCGGGGATGCCAAGATAAGACCCTTTTCCTTTTCTACAGAAAGAATTCCTTTGTCCCAAAGGCCCTGTTATCTTACTTATACTAATAACCAGACGCATAAGATTATTCAATTGGCCTTAAAAGACAAGCGGATCTATCATATTATTAGTCGAGGGGTAAATCCCAGATATTGTCCATCCATAGAAGAAAAGGTTATGCGTTTTCCTGATAAACAAAGACATCAACTTTTTATTGAACCAGAAGGATTAGATACGGATGAATATTATACCAATGGCTTATTTACCTTTTTACCACGGCAGGTTCAACAAGACCTCATCTATACCATCCCCGGGTTAGAGAAGGCCCGGATAAATAAATTTGGTTATGGAATAGAATACGATTATGTTTATCCCACACAACTTTATCCTACATTAGAGACAAAACTAATTAAGAATCTCTATCTTGCCGGTCAAATCAATGGCACTACCGGTTATGAAGAGGCAGCGGCCCAAGGCTTGATTGCGGGAGTTAACGCCGCCTTACGGGTAAAAAATAAAACGCCTTTGGTCTTAGACCGTTCTACAAGTTATATTGGGGTTTTAATTGATGATCTAACTACCAAAGGAACTGAGGAGCCTTATCGGATGTTTACCTCGCGCGTAGAATATCGTTTAATTTTGCGGGAAGATAATGCGGATTTAAGATTAAGAAGATTGGGTTTTAATTTGGGTTTAGTGAGAAGAGAAGATTACCTTAAAACGCAACAAAAGGCAAAAGTTATAAAAGAAGGAATTAGCTTCTTAAAGAAAAATTTCTTAAAGCCTACCTTAGAAAATAACACCTTCCTTAAAAATTTAAATACTTCACCGATAAAGAGAACGGTTTCTTTAGAGGAAATTTTAAAAAGACCCCAGATACATTTAGCGGATTTAAAGAATTTAGACCATCTAAAGTTAGAGATTCCTGAATTTGCTTGGCAACAGGTAGAACTGGAAATAAAATATGCGGGTTTTATTAAGCGGCAGTTTGCTGAGATAGAAAGATTTAGGCATTTAGAAAAGATAAAACTTCCTTTAGATTTAGATTATACTGGGATTACCGGGCTTTCTTGTGAGATAAAAGAGAAATTAAATAAATTTAAGCCCCTAAATTTAGGCCAGGCCTCAAGGATTTCTGGAGTAACACCCGTGGCAATTTCCCTTTTGCTGGTTTATTTAAGAAAATTAGGTAAGATAACCAATATAACCTGAGCCTACACGATTGGATTTTTGGAGGTTTCACCTCTAAAATATAAGGGAAATAAAAAGGAGGAGGTATGTTTAAGAAAATAGCGTTTATTTTTGTAGGATTTGTTTTGGTGGTTTCGGCATTCGCCGCCAAAGATAAAAATTCCCTGCAGATAAAGGGTTCGGATACAATGGTAAATCTGGCTCAGGCCTGGGCAGAAAAATTTATGGAGAAAAATCCCGGTGAGTTTATCGCGGTTACAGGTGGTGGCTCAGGTACCGGTATCGCTGCCCTATTAAGTGGCAACTGTGATATTGCCATGAGTTCAAGGGATATCAAGGAAAAAGAAATTGCTTTGGCAAAACAAAGGGGTATCCAGCCATATGAGATTAAGGTAGGCCTGGATGGCCTGGCAGTAGTGGTGAATCCAAAAAATCCGGTAAGTAAGTTGACCCTTGAGCAACTGCGGCAGATTTTTACCGGTAAGATTACTAACTGGAAAGAGGTGGGAGGAGAGGATTTAAAGATTGTGATTCTTTCTCGTGAGGTAAATTCGGGAACACACGTTTATTTTAAGGAGCATGTCTTAAGAAGAAATGACCCTAATTCTAAAGAGGAATTTTCATCCAGCGCATTACTGCTTCCTTCTTCCCAGGCGATTGCCGATGAGGTAAGTAGTAATCCGGCAGCAATAGGCTATTATGGTATGGGTTACCTTAACTGGCGGCAGAAAGCCTTACTTATTGCTAAAGACGAAAACGAAGAATATGTAGCCCCCACAATAGAAAATGTAGTTAATGGCGAATATCCCCTCTCGCGCCCCTTATTTTTCTATACCAATAACCAACCCCGGGGGTTAATAAAGAGATTTATAGATTTTGTTCTTTCAGCTGAAGGCCAGGAGATTGTCTTAAAGACTGATTTTGTCCCTTTGTCTATAAAAGAGCATGCGAAGAATTAAGGAATTTATTATTGAAAAGTTAATTTTTCTTTCGGGACTTACCTGTGTATTGTTTGTGCTGCTTATTTTTTTGTTTTTACTTAAGGAAGGAATAAGGGTATTTAAGGCGGTGAGTGTCTTAAAATTTCTCCTGGGCAAAAATTGGTATCCTATTTCCGAACCACCGCAATTGGGTGTTCTTCCTTTGATTTTGGGTTCACTTATAGTTACATTGGGTGCAACCATAATTTCTATTCCTCTGGGCATTGCCTGCGCGCTTTATATTGCCGAGGTAGCACCGCTAAAAATAAAAGAGGTTCTTAAGGCAGGGATTGAATTGTTGGCGGCAATTCCCAGCGTGGTTTTGGGTTTTATCGGGATGGTTACCTTAGTCCCTTGGGTAAAAAATGTATTTCATTTACCTACGGGTTTAACCGCATTATCCGGTTCAATCATGCTTGCCTTTATGGCGATGCCGACGATAGTTTCCATTGCCGAAGATGCACTTTATGCGGTGCCTAAATCCTATAAGGAGGCAGCCTTTGCCTTAGGGGCAACCCATTGGCAGACAATTTACCGCGTTATCTTACCGGCGGCTTCTTCGGGGATCCTGGCGGCGGTAATGTTAGGGATTGGTCGGGTAATTGGGGAGACAATGGCGGTAATGATGATTACAGGAAATTCTGCGGTTATTCCCCATAGTATCCTTCAGCCGGTGCGGACTCTTACTGCCACGATTGCCGCGGAGATGGGAGAGGCGGTGGTAGGAAGTGAACACTATTTTGCCCTCTTTGCCATCGGTATTGTCTTATTTGTGATTAGTTTTATCATTAACGTCAGCGCCGATTTATTTTTGCATAGAAGAAAAATATGAGCAATCCAAAGACCACCCAAAAAATTGCCTTTTTCTTTTTATTTTTGGCAACCCTTTTGATTATTGTACCCGTGGGCTTAATCATTATCATTATTATCCGAAAAGGTCTACCCGCAATAAATTGGGAGTTTCTTATGGATATCCCGCGGGAGGGGATGCGGCAGGGAGGAATTTTTCCCGCCATAATTGGGACACTTTATCTGGTCTTAGGGGCAATCATCTTTGCCTTACCCCTCGGGTTGATGAGTGCCATATACCTAAGTGAATATGCCCGGGATAATTTTCTTACGCGGATAATAAAGCTTGCCATTGTTAATTTAGCAGGGGTGCCTTCGGTGGTCTATGGCCTTTTTGGCTTGGCGCTCTTTGTTGTCTTCTTTAAGTTTGGTGCATCTATTCTTTCCGGTTCGCTTACCTTAGGAATTATGATTCTGCCCATCATTATTACTGCTTCCCGGGAGGCACTGGAGACTGTTCCCTATCATTTTCGTGAAGTAAGCTATTCTTTAGGAGCAAGTAAATGGCAGACCATTCGTTATCTTATCTTACCGAACGCGCTTGCTGGTATATTAACCGGCACAATCTTAGGTTTAGGCCGGGCAGCGGGTGAGACCGCACCCATTTTATTTACCGTAGCAGCATTTTATCTACCGCAATTACCTAAATCCATATTTGACCAGGTAATGGCATTACCTTATCATCTTTATGTGATTTCCACCCAGGTGCCCAATGTGACTGAGAAGATGCGTTATGGAACAGCCCTTGTATTATTGATACTCGTTTTATTTATGAATCTGGTTGCCATAATTATCCGGTATAAATTCAGAAAAAAGAAAAAATGGTAAAATTTGAGATTAAAAATCTGAACATCTGGTTTGGGGGAATTCATGCCCTAAAAAATATAACCCTCCAGATTCAGGCCAATGAGATTTTGACCATTATCGGTCCAGCCAATAGTGGCAAGACTAGTTTTTTAAGGATGCTTAATCGCCTCAATGAACTGCAGACAAATTTCCGCATGCAAGGAGTGGTGGAGTTTAATAAAGAAGATATTATGAAGATGGATAAGGAAAAACTGCGTCAGCAGGTAGGGATGGTCTTTGCCTTGCCTAGTCCGCTTCCCTTATCCGTTTTTGATAATATTGCCTACGGTTTACGTCTGCAGGGGATAAGAAAAATGGCAAAATTAAGAGAAAAAGTGGAACTTGCCTTAAAGAGGGCATATCTTTGGGATGAGGTAAAGGATAGATTGGAGATTTCAGCCTTTAATCTTTCTGGCGGACAACAACAGCGATTATGTCTTGCCCGCACCTTGGCGGTTGAACCCGAGGTGATTTTATTTGATGAGCCCTGTTCTGGACTTGACCCTATTTCTACTGCAAAGGTGGAAGAGACAATGTTAAAATTAAAAGAAAATTATACCCTCGTTTTGGTTACGAATAATGTAAAACAGGCCGCGCGCATTGGAGATAGAACTGCCTTCTTTTTAAGCGGTGAGCTGATCGAAATAGATAATACGGAAAAGATTTTTACTGCGCCATCTGACCGGCGCACAGACGATTATATCCGGGGGAAATTTGGCTAAATGAGCGCAATTGAAGTAAGGCAGCTTAATTTCTGGTACGGTTCATTTCAGGCCCTTAAAGACATAAACATTAATTTTCAAGAGAAAAGAATTAC
>JAMWCK010000057.1 GCA_023819625.1 Candidatus Omnitrophota bacterium
AAAATCCTCCTTCATAACATTATTAACCGATATTGCCTTTTTTGTCATACCCTTAGCTCCTTCCCCCAGCATATACGAATTTGATTCCGCACCTTTTTAATGTGCCAGGCTTATCTTACCACATCAAAGGTTTCTGCCATGCCTGTTTTAACTCATCGATTTTTGCTTTAAGACAAATCTCTCCATTTAGACCAAAAACCCGAAAATCTTTCTTATTATTTAAGCAACCCATTAAGCCAAAGGGTATTCCTTGAAGCAGGCGCTCAAATCTTTTCTGGTTTTTTTTCTCTATTTCTACAATGAAGCGGGAATTTGATTCGGAAAATAATATAAAGTCATTTCTTTTTATCTTTTTATCTTTATAGGGTATATCGGATAAAAACAAATCCATTCCCAGTCCAGCGGAAAAGGCCATTTCACAAGCCGCCACACCTATGCCTCCTTCTGAGCAGTCATGCATTGCCTTAACCAATCCTAAAGAAGTGGCCTTACTTAAAGCAAGAAAGATCTTCTTCGCCATCTTAGGATTTACCTTAGGGACATTATTACCGATAGCATTATGTAAACTAAAATACTGCGAACCGCCTAATTCCGCAGCGGTCTCTCCCACAATATAAATCAGGTCTAGAGGATTTTTGGCATACATGGAAACTACTTTTGTGGTATCATCCATTACCGAAATCGCAGAGATCAAAAGCGTTCCGGGAATAGCAAAGGATTTACCTTTGTGTGTATACTCGTTGTTAAGACTATCTTTACCCGAAATAAAAGGAACACCAAAGCCACGCGCCGCAAAACAAGCACCTTCTGCCGCCCTGACTAAACTCCCCAGTCGGTCTGGCTTATTAGGATTACCCCAACAAAAATTATCCAAAATTGCTACCTGCTTTAGTGAACCCCCCACGGCAATAATCTGACGCAAGGCCTCATCAACACAAGACGCTGCCATCCAATAAGGATCAATAAAGCCAAATCTAAAATTTATCCCGCAGGAAACAATAATTCCCTTTTTAGAATCCAGACGTGGTTTTACCACGCTGGCATCAGAAGGACCGTCATTAGTAATCCCCACTAAGGGCTTTAGCACTGAACCTCCCTGGACTTCGTGGTCATATTGTCGAATTACCCATTCTTTAGAGCAGATATCATAAGTAGATAACAGCTTCAATAAAGGGATTTTAAGGTCAGAGGGGCAGTTGAAGTTCGGTTCCTTGTGTCTTGGCTGAATAAAGACTGCCTTTTTTTCAATTTTCGGTAAACCCTGATGTAAAAAGCGCATATCTAAATCGCAGACTAAATTATCCTGATAGAAAAGCCTTAATCTTTTTGTCTTTGTAAATCTACCAATCACGGTTGCCTCTACATCTTCTGCGGCAAAAAGGCGAATCAGTTCTTCTATATTTTCTTTGGGCACAGAAAGAACCATTCTCTCCTGCGATTCAGAAATCCAGATTTCCGTATAACTTAGACCTTGATATTTTAAAGGAACTTTTTCTAAATAAACCTCTGCCCCTAAATCCCTCCCCATCTCTCCCACTGCTGAAGACAATCCTCCTGCCCCGCAATCGGTAATTGCATTATATAAATTCCGGTCGCGTGCCTGTAATATAGTATCGAGGAGCTTTTTTTCTTCTATCGGATTACCAATCTGCACTGCGCTCGAGGAGATCTTTTCTGAATCCGGACTCAACTCACCAGAAGAAAATGTTGCCCCGTGAATTCCGTCGCGACCAGTTCTACCGCCTACCAAAACAATCAGGTCATTGACCTTTGGCTCCTTAAAGGATTTTTCTTTCGGTAAAATTCCTACTGTTCCACAATACACAAGGGGATTACCCACAAATCGCTCATGAAAAAGTATTGCCCCATTTACCGTTGGAATTCCCATCTTATTTCCATAGTCGCGCACCCCTGAAACTACTCCCTTCATAATGCGCTTGGGATGAAGTACACCCGGAGGCAATTTAGAAAAAGGATAATCCGGCGGACCAAAACAAAAGACATCACTGTTAAGAACAGGTTTTGCGCCTAAACCTGTGCCTAAGGGGTCACGGATTACCCCACCGATACCGGTATTTGCTCCCCCAAATGGTTCCAATGCCGAAGGGTGATTGTGTGTTTCCACCTTAAAGCATACATTGTATTTTTCATCAAAGCGGATTACTCCCGAGTTGTCCTTAAATACAGATACGCACCAGGGCTTATTGAGTTCCTGAGTAACCTTCATAATTGTAGATTTCAGAAGATTATTTATCAGTTTTATCTTAACTTTTTTATCTTTAATTTTTTCTATATATCTTATTCTCCCCCTAAAGGTCTTATGTGCACAGTGTTCAGACCAGGTCTGGGCAATAGTCTCTAATTCACAATCCGTAGGGTTACGCCCTAACTTAGAAAAATAATCTTTAATCTGACGCATCTCCGCCAAATCCAAAAACAACTGACCCTTTTTGCTTATCTGGTGCAATTTTTTATCTGTGGCGTTTAATAGATCAACGCTAACGCGTTGAAAATTGTAGTTTGCTTGCGTTGTGGGCGGAAGACTTGAGGCGAAAGGTTCTACAATGTGCTGAATAAGTTTGTTATATAATAATTTTTCGCAAATATTCTTTAACTGCAAAGGTCGGAGTCTACCTTTTAGGGTATATTTCTTTGCGGTCTTAACCGAAATCACACCTTCTATCCCTAAATCTCTTATCCCTTTCAATGTAGATTCTTCTACCGGATCCATTACGCCCGGATTATAGGCAACTTCTACAATGTATGTATTGGCTTGGGGGTGGGGGTTAAGTGCAGGATTAATAATATAATCCTGTGAGATCTTATCAGAAAGTAATTCTGCGCTGATTCTTCTGATTTCATCTGCACTGACGTCGCCTTCTAAGGTATAAATCTGGCTGAAACAGACCTTCCGGACAGAATCTATCCCTAAATCCCGGATATCTTTCTTAATTCCTTCCCCAACTGCATCAAAGATGCCAGGTTTATTTTTTATCTCAATACGCCAAAGCATAAAAACTCCGTTATCTTATAGTTTCTGTTAACTTAATATGATTATTCCCACTAAAACCTCTTCTGGTAGGATAGTTTTAAAAAAATAAACTTCCCTCCCTCAGGAGGGCTACCCGAAAGGAGATCTTAGTGTAGTGAACCTATCCGACCTACGAAGTCGAAACGGAACATTTTAAGTTAACAGTGTGTGTCATCTTATAAATTTCCGGTAGGATAACAAAGCTAAATTCTTAGGTTTATTTCTGCTCTTTTGGTTCTAATAGTTTTCGCCGCAAGAGCTGTTCATCGGGGTTGATTGCGCGAAAGATAGGCATATTCGCCTCAGTAGCCACATAAATTACATTAGGATTTTGATTTAAGGTATTTATCCAAAGATAATGTAGATATTGCGAGGTTAAACTCTGGGCAATGATTGCCTGGGCATCACGGATTCCTTGCGCCTCAATACGCTTCCTTTCTGCCTCCTGCATCTCCCGCTGCAAAACAAATTTCATCCTTTCTGCTTCTTGTTCTGCTTTCAACTTCTGCTCAATGGCATTGCTCACAGTAGGCGGCAAAGTAATGGCGCGTAAAAGCACCCGCTCTAAAATAATCCCCCTTTCTGCTAACATTGTTTTTAAGCTCTCAAATATTGCCTGAGCAAGCATCTCTCTTTCTGAGGTATATAAGGCCTTTGCCTCATAGGCAACAGTAATACCTCTGGCAGCCGAGCGAAATTGAGGGATGACGACAATCTCCTTATAATGTAAACCGACATTTTTATACATCTCTACAGCACGGTTTGGATCAAGCCGATAAAGAATTGAGATATCTAAATTAATGGTAAGACCTTCTTTAGAAGGAACAGGCATAATCTCCATATTCTCTTGAGTCCTAACGGACATATTAATTACCTTTGCTAAAGGATTTACCAAATTAATCCCACTATTTAAGTAGCGGCTAGAAACCTTGCCAAAGAAATCTACAACTCCCACGTGTCCTGCAGGAACAACACGGATCATACTCAGGATAATCCCCAAGATTAAACCTATAACGGTAGCATTAATAATCGGTTTGATTGAACCTGTGCGCGAAACC
Organism: Candidatus Omnitrophota bacterium; assembly: GCA_023819625.1. GTDB lineage: Bacteria > Omnitrophota > Gorgyraeia > Gygaellales > Profunditerraquicolaceae > JAMWCK01. Next base: position 4,090 of record JAMWCK010000057.1, read on the forward strand.
GCAGAAAAAACTACACCGATAATAAAACCCAGGATTAGAATAAGTAATAACGCCATCTCTACCTCCTTTTTAAAGATATCTGTCTTTAAATTGGTCTTTAAAGATACGCTGGATACAGGCAAGAATTAAACCCAAGATAGTAACCGTCAAAAACTTTCCTAACCGAATCCTTCTTTTATACATTATATAAATTAAGCCCACCAGAAATCCCAAAAGTGTAAAAAACAAAATAAGAAACATCTTTATTTTATAAACCGAGCCTGCGAAAGATTTTATTAATATTACGTAGATAATAATCTAAATCAAAAATCCTCTCCAGTTCTCTTGCGTTTAGATAAGAAGAAACGGTCTTGTCTTTTAAAAGGACTTCTTTAAAATTTGCTTTCTCTTTAAAGGCCTGCAGGGCAGAGCGCTGAACTAAATCATAAGCGGTTGTGCGGCCTAAGCCTTTCTCCATCAAGGCTAAGAGTACACGTTGGGAAAAAACCAAACCCTGGGTACGCACCAAATTGGCTAACATATTATCTGGATAAACAACGAGTCCCTCCATAACCTCAATAAATTTGTTCAATATGTAATCTAAAATTAACGTTGAATCAGGCATAATTATCCGCTCAACTGAGGAATGACTGATATCGCGTTCATGCCACAAGGCGACATCTTCTAAACTCGCCAGGGCATTGGCGCGTAAAATTCGACTTAAACCACAAATACGCTCACAGACTACAGGATTGCGCTTATGAGGCATAGCAGAAGAACCCTTTTGCCCTCTCTCAAATGGCTCTTCTACCTCTCTGACTTCAGTTCTCTGCAGATGTCTGATTTCCAAAGCAAATTTTTCTAAAGAGGCACCAATTACGGCCAAGGTACACAGATATTGCGCATAAATATCGCGGGAGATAATCTGTGTAGAGATTTTAGCCGGCTTGAGCCCTAATGCCCTGCAGACATAAGCCTCAATTTCTGGATCAATATTGGCGTAAGTACCTACTGCCCCGGAAATTTTACCTATAGATACCTCTTGTTTTGCTTGTTTAAGCCGGGCTAAATTGCGTCGCATCTCATCATACCAAAGTGCTAATTTAAGCCCAAAGGTTATGGGTTCAGCGTGTATACCATGGGTACGACCAACACAGACCATCTCCTTATATCTTCTTGCCTTCTGAGAAAGGACTACTAAAATTTTCTCTAAATCCGCAATGAGTATATCAGAGGCCATCTTTAATTGTAGCCCTAAGGTAGTATCCAAAAGATCCGAAGAGGTAAGCCCTATGTGCAGATATCTGGCATCTTGCCCAATATGTGGGGCAATATTTTCAATAAATGCTACTACATCGTGTTTGGTCTTCGTCTCTATTTCCTTGATCTGGGCAAGATTAAATTTCGCTTTTCTTTTAATTCTTGCTACCGCATCTTTGGGGATTTTGTTTTTCCTTGCCAGTGCCTCTAAGACAAGGAGCTCAATATCAAGCATGGTCCTAAACTTAAACTCCTCCTGCCAGATCGCCGACATTTCGGGAAGACAATAGCGCTCAATCATAACTTTACTCCTTAATGTATAGTTAATTATACCAGAAAATCTATCCTTGGCAAATAAAATCAGGAGAGAATTCCTTTAGGGTAAAAAGAAACCAGCTGGCAGAACCGGTAAGGTATGCATACATTCCCTTTCCTTCGGCATTAAAATATTCGGGAAGACAAGGATAAATTTTACTTCTGGCAGTATTAATACTCATCTGATAAACCGACCTTAAGACCTCCATACCTTCTTTTCTAAAACCACGACTTAAAAGCGCATAGGCAAACATTACATTCATATGATTAAAGATTGCCCCATTTTCTTTATCCCCATAAACAAAAGAAAATGCCCGACCCAAATCGTGCTCTTCCTTTTGGAAATTCGTATTTAAGTGATAACCACCCAATTTTTTATCCCAGAGGTATTTTTTTGTGCTCTGGATTATTTTTTCTACCTGCTCATCCGTAGCCACACCGCTTAAAATCGCAAATACCTGTGAGGCAAGACACATCCTCATAATGCCGTTTTTTCTTCCTTCCACCCGCCTGCCTTTGTTGTCGTAATAACCGTTAAAAAAACCTTCTTTAAGCCATTCTTGTTTGCGAATGCGCTCTGTCATCTCCTGCGACATCCTTTCTAACTTTTTGACTATTATACTTACATCAAAATCCCTTTTTTCCGCGGTTACCCGCGGAGGGGAAGAAAAAAGAAGTTTACTTAAGCGTAATTTTTTTCTTTTTGTCTTAAGCATTAACTTAACAAGCGTTCTTAAATTCGCCGCGTACATACAGCTAAAAGTAACACTCTCGCCCCTTTCTTTTGCCATATCCAGGCCGTCGTTCCAATCCGCACCCTCAAGTCGCACATACTTATGTTCTCCAAGATTATAAAATGGCCTTAAATTCTGGATTAATAAATGCTCTAATACTGTCCCCGTGCAGGAACTTTCAAAATATGGCAGACGTTTAAATAAAATTCCGTAGTCATCTGTTTTCTTTAGATATAAATCTAAGGTCAAGAGTGGCCAGACGCCGTGGTCCATCCACACCCGCTGGATATTGTTACGGTCGGCAATAAATTCACCGGGGCTTTTGCCGATAATTGTGGCGTTTGTGCCATCAATACGCACAGCGCAGAAATTATTAAGTAATAAGGGACGCACCTTATAGGGATTCTTTAAAATTAAGGCCAAAAGGTCCTGCCATAAATCCCTCCAGCCGCGACCGCCTTTGCCGTAGTCAAAATCCGGCAGAAATGAACAGCCAAAAATCCGCCGTAGTGTTGGCTGAATACTTACCCAGCCAAGCCAGTTATCAAAATTTTTATCACCGGTTTTTATGTTTAATTGCTCACTCTTTTTAATCCAGAACGCCTTATTTTCTTTAAGCGCCTTTTCTACCTTTTTTAAATCCCTAAATTTATATATACATTTTTTAATTTCGGCTTGGCTTTCGCTGATACCCAACAAGACGATATAGGAATGGCTCTGGCCGGGTTTAAGTATTATCTGCCTAAAACGCAGTGCCCCCATTGCCTCGCGGCCCTGAATTCCCAGCGTCTTATCGGGCAGTAAATTATTAATTATCGCCGTGGGTGCCTCCAAATCGCCTGCTTCACCACAGAACATCTCCTGTGTAGGATAAACATATTCTGGAGGAAAACCTTTTTCATCCCAGCCAAGGATGAAATAATATGTTTTATTCGAATGATGGCCTCGCTCATCAAAGACCAGTGTGGGTTTGACAATTACACCAAATTTATTTAGGGTTATACGCTGCAAAAGAGAAGTAACTTGACGGTGGTCACGCAGATTATTCGCCGAGCGACCATATATAGGTATGGCAGCGATAGGAATAAATTTAATCTGCCGACAAGATATATTGGTAATTTTAACCCACATTATTTCTATTGGTTCATTCGTCACCGGCACAAAAGAAAGAATTTCTGCCTTTAAGCCGATAAATTTATTCTCGCGGCTTACCTTATGCCAGAGTAAACCCGCCTCTAAATTAAATTTATCGGCAGCAATCTGGTTTCTTTCCTTTGAAACACCGGTTGCTGACCAAATTTTATCTTTGTTGATATAAACCCAGAAATTCCTTGAGGCCCGCGAATCAACCAAATCCATCCGGGAAAC
>JAMWCK010000058.1 GCA_023819625.1 Candidatus Omnitrophota bacterium
CAAAAGGTTTATTCTATGATGACAGAGCGCGCTGCGGCGATGTTAAAGGAAGATATTGAGGTTATGCCCCCTCTGCCTCCTGAGCGCGTGGAGGAAGCACATAAAACTATCCTAGAAGAATTGAAGAATATAGAAAAACAACCCTTACTGGCACAAAAAGAAATTATTGAAAAGGTCTTAGAATTAGAAAAGGCAGGGCGCATCTCAATAAGAAAAAAGACTTAACACAATGATCAAACTAACACGTTATGATAACAAAGAATTCTTTGTCAATGCAGAATTAATCCAGTTTGTAGAATCTAAGCCTGATACGATTATAACTCTAATTTCCGGCGAGAAAATTATTGTGAAAGAATCACTAAATGAAGTCATTGATAAAATAATCCACTATAAACAGATAATCCATCAGGCACCTTTAACTACAGAAAGGGATTAAATTATGGCCTTAACCAGCATTGTTGGATTCTTGATGGCTTTTTTATTCATTGTTTGGGCTATTGCCACACAAGGGGGAATTGCCCGGCTTATATCCTTTCTTGAATTTGGGTCTTTTGTCTTAGTATTCGGCTGTAGTATCGGTGCACTTATCATCAATTATACTTTTAAAGAAATCTGGTCAGCATTAAAATCAGTAAAATATTTATTCGTTGCAAAACCGACAGCACCGGAGAAAATAATTGATTTATTGGTAAATATGGCCATCAGGGCCAGAAAAGAAGGATTTCTGTCTTTACGCGAAGAGGCCACAATGACAAATTTACCTCTTCTGGGCCTGGGTATCGGACTCATTGCTGATGGCACTGATCCTGAGGTAACCCGACAAATCCTTGAAACTGCGGCTAATTCTGAAGCCACCCAAATTAGCCTGAGCGAAACCATCTGGCGAGACTTATCTGTCTACGCACCGATGTTTGGGATGCTCGGTACTGTTATCGGCCTAATTATAATGTTACGTAGTTTGAGTGACCCCGCCTCTATTGGTCCGGCAATGTCCTTAGCCCTCATTACCACCTTCTATGGTTTACTCATCGCCGCAATTATCTGTATTCCTACCGCTGGGAAAATCCATAATTACAACGAGAGGTTATCTTTACTGAGAACTTTAATTATTGAGGGACTTCTTTCTATTCAAGCGGGTGATAATTCATATATTGTAGAAGAGAAATTAAAGGCGTATTTAATTAAAAGATAACCGCCGTGGCTTTGGATAGAAAAAAATATATCCAAAAAAGAAAAAATATATCCAATCCTAAAGGACGTTCGCCTTTAGATGAAAACTGGCCACCTGTGTGGTCAGTATCATTTTCAGATTTAACTACACTTTTAATGACTGCCTTTATCCTTTGGTATTCTCTTTCCGCCGCACAGATACCTGTGAATCTTCTGGCTATTGCCCAAAAGAAAGGTATCACCAAAGAAGAAATTGAATATCTTCAAAGAACGAAAGCGATCACTCACCGAGAAACCACTATCTCAATGATAAGAAACATCACTCCCCGACAAGAAATGGCGATAAATGAGCTTAAAAAACTAAAAGAATTTGAAAAGGAACTCAAAGAGTATCTTACTTCTATACAAATAGAAGAAGTGGTGGAGACCAAAGAGGGTATCGATGCTATCCTTGTAACACCTCGCGCACCCCTCCTCTTTGATGAAGGAAAAGCCACATTAAAAACAGAAGGATTAGGCTTACTAGATAAAATTGTCCAACTTCTTAAAGAAGTCCCTTATTACAATATCCGTATTGAAGGCCATACGGATACAAAACCTATTTCACCATTTCACCGCTATAAATATCCTTCTAACTGGGAACTCTCTTCAGCGCGTGCAGTATCCGTGGCAAAATATCTTATTACAAAAGGAATACCCCCTGAGAGAATAAGCGTAGCGGGCTACGGTGAGGAAAAACCACGTTTCTTAAATGTCAATGAGGAAAATAGAGCCAAGAATCGGCGCGTAGAGATATACATCTCTTTTGCTAAACCTCACAATATATGATTGAATCTCAACTTTCTCAAATTAAATCTATAAAATCGCCCTTACAAGAAATCTGGCCGCCTAAATGGTTTTTCTCTTATTCAGACCTTGCGACGCTCCTTATGACCTTCTTTATTATCTTGGCCACCATGCTTTCTCTAAACATACCTCTGACAGTGTTTGCTGATAAAAAATTACAGGAGATGTTATCGCAACAGACGATTCGTCTTCAACAATTGGGCGAACTTACGGAGAGAGAAAAAAAGGTCTTTAAGGAAATCCAGGATTTAGAATTAGAACAGATTCGGACTATTGTGCAATTAGAAAGATTAAAAGAATTTGCTGACCAAATCCGGTCCTATATAAAAGAAAATAAGTTAGAAGATTTCATTATCGTTGAGGAAGGTAAATGGAATGTTAAGGTGACCCCCCTGGCACCTTTTTTATTTGAAAAAGGCAAAGACGTCTTAAGGCCGGAGTCAAAGCCATTACTTGATCAGATTGGCGGATTCTTAAAAAAATATCCTTCCCTGATTAAAATTGAAGGTCATACGGACAACACACCCATACACACCCCCCGCTTTCCTTCCAACTGGGAGCTCTCTATAGCCAGAGCAAATAGTATAATGAAGTATCTACTAAAAGAATACCGGATTGCGTCGGAAAGAATAGAAGCAGTGGGCTACGGAGAATATAGACCCGCTTTTCCCAATGATAGTGATGAAAATCGTGCCAAGAACAGACGAGTTGTATTTGAGATTATTCCCATCCTGGAAAAAGAAACTTTTTAAAGAGACCATTACTCCTTAGAAAGGATGAGACGGAGCTCTTTTTATTTCAAATTAGACAGATAACAAATATATCTCAAGGAAAAATGTATTCTTGTTACCAAAAGGATATTTTTATTCACTTTCTTTTCCTGGTTTATCTTTAAATTCTTGTAATGGGTATGATTACTCATAGAAGGGTCTTAAAGGAAATCTTTAAAAAGTTTCCATACTTTCAGAAATGCCTGCCGTGGTTCTTTCCGGAATCGCCTAAACCAGTGCCGAATTAATATATGGGGTTGGGTAACGACCTTCTTTAAGCGAACTCTAAGTACAGTCTGCGCTACCAATTTTCGTAATTTTCGTTGAGAGATATCTTGCGGCAAGATATTTATATTGCTTGCCTTTAATCTGGCTAAATTAAAATTTGGCCCCAGAAGATTCCTGTCTTGGCATATTTTATAAAGTTCTGTTCCGGGATACGGTGTAGCAAAAAAGATATTTATATCATCTGTAGGTAATGATTCTGCAAATCTTAAAGTAGTCTTTATCTGTCCAAATGTCTCATCGGGAAAACCCACTATAAAAAAAGAGGTGGTTGCAATTCGGCTTCTTCTCATTTTATTTATTAAAGGTCTTATCTTCTTTAAGTTCAAAGGCTTACCTATAATATTGTCTAGGACTTCCTGGCTGCCGGATTCTATTCCTAACCCTACGTGTCGACAGCCACTTTGCCTCATCAAATCAATGAGCTCCTCATCCAGTGCCCACAATGCTACTCCGTTTGGAGCCGTCCAGACAATATCTAACTTTCTCTTGCTCATTTCTCTAAAAAGCCTTTTTGCCCTTACCTTATCCAGAGTTAAATTGTCATCTTCAAATTGAATCTCTTTAATATTGTATCTTTCCTTCAACGTTTCTATCTCTGCAATGACATTCTCCACAGATCTCGCCCTGTAATTCCTGCTAAAGAGAGTGTGAATAGAACAGAAAACACAATGTGCCGAGCAGCCCCGAGAAGTAATCATATTGGTATTACGAGAAAATCGGCTATCCATACCGTGCGGTCTATTAACACGAAAATAAATCTCCATAGGCAGAAGGTCTCGGGCAGGAAAAGGAATTCTATCTAAATCCCGAATATATTTTGTCTTTGGATGAACAATTATCTTCCCATCTTTTCTGTAGGCAACGCCATCGATACAAGAATAATCATGTCTACCTTTAATTGCCTCTAACAATTGAATTATACTTTCTTCTGCTTCGCCGATAAGCACAAAATCAACTGCGCTATTAACCAGAAACTCCTGGGGAAGGGCCGAAGGATGTGCCCCTCCCATAATAGTGATTATGTCTGGATTTATATCTTTAACCAAATAAGCTATCTTGAGTGATGATAAATACTGGAGAGAAAAAAGACAGGATATCCCCACTATATCAGGAGAAAATGCTTCTATTTTTTTTCTTATTGTTTCTGGGTTAAGACCATAAGTAACACCTTCTTGCTCTATTACTTCATAATTAAATCCTTCCGCAAGACAATCCAATAACTTCACTTCATAATCCTGCTTAAGGACTGCACCTAAGTAAGCCAATCCCAAAGGAAAAGAAAGGGTTCTTGATTCAAATGGCTCGGTAGTTAAAGGAGGGCGTATAAGGAAAATTTTTTGAATTTTCCTTCTGGGTTGGAAAATATCTGACATGGTATATTATTCCGTTCCAAGAGAGAAGACTTCTCCGGCTTTTAATTGGGGAGTTTTTGCTTCTTCTTCATCTGCACTGTATTCTATTCGCGGTTTTTTCCAGTAACGAAAATATCTCTCTATTATCTCTGAACCAAAATACAAACCCAACAAACACGCTAATAGCAATAAAATAATTTTCTGGAACAAAACAAAGCGTTTCCTCTTATCTTTTCCAGAAATTCTTTCTTTTATTTTTATCTTTATACGATTAGCCCTCCGGGATTCGGAAGGGGTTGTCTTTTTTATCTCGATAATTTCCCCTTCGGTCTCTAAGTAATCTTTCTTATTCAAATTCATTAATCTTTATTATTTAAACCTATTCTCATCAAGGAGTAATCACTTCAAAACTACCTACCACCCAATCCCCATATTCCTCATAGTTGACATAGGGCTGCTTAAAATAATCTATAGGGTAGGAGGGTTGTTGAATATAATACACACCATCCTTACCGCGATGATACTTTATATAATTTGTATCTACCGACACTTGCCTAGCGAGAAATAACCCTATTTCTATACTATATTTCCCCGGTGGCGTATCAGGCGGGATATAAATACTAAAAGGCCCCTGGGTTATTATCTCTGCCTTTTTCCATTGAGTAGTAGGAGGCGAAGGAAAGATATCAGCATTAATCCAACCTACTTTATCCAACGTTCTGTAAATATGAATATAAAGATTGTAATCCTCAGAGAATTCATGAGAAATTGAAAAAGAGGCTGTTATCTCAATTTCCTCCCCCGGTTTAATCCTATCTTTAGAAATCTTTAGTCCTTCAAATCTTACAAACGGCTCTCTAATTCTTTCCAGGCCCAAAGAAATCAGCCTTATATTATCAAGATATATTGTCCAGTCCTCTTCGGCAGGGGTGCCGCTGACAAAAAAACTCAAGTTTCCTATATCGCTTAAATCCACCTCTTTTCCTATATTAGAAAGAATAAATTTTACAGGATTATCCTTTTCTTGGGTTGTGGCAATTGGCCATTGAAACCTCCTTTCGGATTTATCCTTCACCTGCAAATACACGGGATATTTTAAATAGGTGTGACCTTCTGCGTCCTTTGCGCCATAAATCTGAAATTGTAAAATATCATATTCTGTCCAATCAGAATATCTGGGGTCAGAATATCTAAAAAAACTTTCCAACAATACCGAAGGACAACATCCCTTGCCTTTTAGATAAGTAACCTTGGCTGAATAACTCCCTTCGGCAACATTCTCGGAATTTTGTTCTATAAAACAGTTTACTGCTTGCCATTTCTTCAAATCTACAATTGTCTCAAAACTGCTTATCAGTAGGTCTTCTTTCTTCGGGACAGGCTGAGGCAGACTGGATTCCACCTTAATCTTACCTACTACAAAATCCTTTATCTCTTTATTCGTATAAGGTTCGCGTATATAAAGAACGCCCTCCTCGGCAGTTACTTTTGTAGAAAATAAACCCATACACACATTGTATAATCCGGGAGGGAGGTCTTGCGGGATATAGGAATTTATTGGACCTACCCTGATAATTTCTCCTACCGTCCATTGGGTTGTGGGAATATTGGGTACAAAGTCGTTGTTGATTAATATCTTATTATCTTCTGGTCTACAAATATGCAGAAATACCCCCATATCCTCCCAGATATTTTTTGTAATTTTCATCTCTGCAGAAATCTTGAAAAACTCACCCTGCTTTATGCTTTCCGGAATATAGAGTTTATCGAAGGAAATAATAGGCTCTCCCTGACGGACTATACTTTTTGCCTCCAGAGAAGATATACAGAAAATATAAAAGATTAAAAATAGAAGAAATGTTACTCTTTTCATCAAAAATAGAATATCATTACAGAGATTAATTGTCAATTTAAAACTCTTATCTTCGCCACGATATAATTATCTAATTCTGGATTAACATATCTTAATCGAGGAAAACCTCTCCTAAAATCCATCATCCCACGATTACTTGAATATGAATAATATGAGCCATAAGAATTCGGATTATACAATCCTATCTGAAGCACGTATTCTCCAACAGGAAAACTTTTGGGTATATAAATATTTAACGGACCAATTTCATAATGAACATTTACCTGCCACTTTGAGGTCTCAATCCAGGGTTGATGATCAGCATTAATATACCAGCGACGTTGCTCTGGCTTTTTTTTAATTTCCTCTATAGACGAAAAGTGTATAAATACTCTGTAATCTTTTTTTAGGGGCATATTTACAGACAAAAAAGCAGAGAGCGTAATTTCCTCACCTCTTTTCGCTTGGCGAGGACATATCACTTTTACCAGATTAAGTGTCTCTTTGTCCAAAACCCGTTTTTCTTTTAATCCGCCTCTTTCTAAGCGGAAATTATCTATATAGAGCGTAATTTCTTTGTCCGGATTGATAAAAAATAAATTTAAGTAAATCACATTTGCCAAATCTATATCCTGGCCTATATCTTCTAGGTTAAATACGATTTTGTTATTTCCTTTTTGTAAAATAACTTTTCTTTCTACTGTCCTGCCTGCACTATCTTTGATTTTTATATGTAAAGGAGATGATAAATTCTCACCGTTAAATATCTCAAACTTAAAAAACCTAAAAAAAGACCAGTCCTTTACCTGTAAAAGTCCAAGGTTGTAATCTTCAGTAAGTAAGGCAGAGATGCCGGTGGTGGGATAGTAAACGACTCTTGCAGAATTTACAGCGCAAAATGGATGTTTGTCTGAAGGCTCCAAGAATGAATTTATACACCGCCATTTTAAGAAGTCAAGTTTCTTTTCAAAATCGCAAAGTATCAGATCGTCAGGGGGATAAATATTCATCACCATTTTTTTAAATACAAATTTAATTGTATTGTATGTACCGGTAGGTTTCAAAGTAAAGACAAAAAGTAACGCTGAAGAGAAGATAAACCAAATTACTATTAGTAATTTATACCGAGGATTCATCAATGAGCCTGAATTAATTCTGCTATTTTATTTCTTAATTCATAGATTTTTTCCGGCTGGCGCGTAAAATACGCTGCACTCCTTACCACATCAAAAGGAATACTAAGACATTCTTCTATTTTAATTATCGCATCTTGATTACCTTCTTTATTTTTTTTAAGCCACTCTAATTTTTCTTTTAAAATATACAGATACTCATAATCTTCTAATCCAT
>JAMWCK010000059.1 GCA_023819625.1 Candidatus Omnitrophota bacterium
GGGGAGAACAGCCACACCATAGATAGATTAGCTTGAAGCGTTAGGAGGGGGCTTGCCCCCTCCTAAGGAGCAAGCGTCAAAAGATACCAAGACAAGCAATAGATAAAGCAATAAGCAAAGAAAGTTTACTTCTAAGGTTTGCACAGGCACCAGCGAACGACCGGGGCGTGGCTCAGTTTGGTTTAGAGCGCTTGGTTCGGGACCAAGAGGTCACAGGTTCAAGTCCTGTCGCCCCGATAAATATATAGGCAGTTTGTCGCCTCTTTAGTTTAACTTACGATGTGAGATTCTGCCTTCAGATCAGATTTGCTTGGCGGGACAAGCCTGTTTAGTCCGATTATCGTTATTGAGCTAAATTGGGATGAAAAGACAGATTCATGTATATTATACAGGTAGGGTTCAAGGAGTAGGATTTAGGTTTACTACTGAGGAGATTGCCCGGGATTTAGAAGTTTATGGCTGGGTGAGGAATTTAAGGGATGGAAGGGTAGAGCTTGTAGCGGAGGCAGAGGAAGAGGTTTTAAAGAATTTTTTGGCCCGGATTAAGCAATATTTTAGCCATTATATTCAAGATGTAGATATAGATTGGCTTGCGGCAAGTGGAGAATTTAAAGAATTTAGGGTTAAGTTCTGATGCGTTATGGAATCTTTGCTGATATACATGCGAATTTAGAGGCACTTGAGGCAGTTTTCGTTGCCTATAGCAAGGAGCAAATAGATAAATATCTTTGTGCCGGGGATATAGTCGGATACGCTAGCAATCCCAAAGAGTGTATAGAAAAAATAGAAGGCATTTCAGCGATTATTGTTGCAGGAAATCACGATTGGGCAAGCGCGAATCTTTTTTCTTTGGATTATTTTAATGATCTGGCAAAGGAGGCAATCTTCTGGACGAAAGAAAATTTAAGTGAAAGTAACCAACAATTCTTACAGGGTTTAAAACTTACCTATAAAAATCAAGACCTTACTTTGGTCCATAGCACATTGGATAACCCCGGGGATTTTAATTATCTTACTGATAGCTATATTGCCGAGGAGACTTTTAGATTAATGGAAACACAGATTTGCTTCCTTGGACATACCCATGTACCAGGGGTATTTATTAAAAAAGAAGATAAACGCATAATCTACTGTCAGGAAGAAAATATCCATATTCATAAAGATTATAAGTATATTATCAATGTCGGTAGTGTTGGTCAACCCCGCGATGGCATCCCTTATGCCTCATATTGTATCTACGATACCCAAAAAAAAGAAGTTTGGATCAAACGCGTCGCTTATGATGCGCTAACAACCCGAAACAAAATTATTGCCTGTGGGCTTCCCTATTTTTTAGGAGAGCGTCTACTTATTGGCAGGTAAGGTTATGAATTTAAGGGCGATAGAAAAACAAATAGAAGATTTAAGAGAAAAGATTCGTCATCACGATTATCTTTATTACGTTCTCTCACAACCCGAAATTTCGGATAAAGAATATGATGACCTGATGCGTAAACTCAAAGAATTAGAGGATAAATATCCGCAATATAAAAGCGAGGATTCTCCTACTGTGCGGGTAGGCGGTGGAATTCTTGAGGGTTTTAAAACCGTAAGACACAGACAGAAGATGCTTTCCTTAGATAATGTTTATTCCTTTGAAGAATTAAGACAGTGGGGTGAACGCGTACATAAGGGATTAGGAAAAGAGGAAAAAGTTGAATATGTAGTAGAACTTAAGATAGATGGTGTAAGCGCAAATATTACCTATGAACATGGCCGTTTAATTATTGGTGCTACGCGGGGTGATGGAGAGACTGGTGAAGATGTAACCAGCAATATCAAAACTATTCGCGCCATACCTCTTATTCTCAGGGGAGAATGTGTGCCTGATTTTATTGAAATCCGTGGTGAGATTTATATGGATAGGAAGGATTTCGATAACCTTAACAAGGAAAGAGAAAAAAACGGCGAGGTATTATTTGCCAATCCGCGTAATGCTGCCAGCGGATCGCTTAAGCTTTTAGACACAGGTATTGTCGCCAAAAGAAAACTTAAATTTTTTGCTCACTCATTAGGAGAATATAAAGGAATAGAGATTAAAAGCCAGTGGGAGTTTTTGCAGCTTTTAAGGATTTTTGGGGTGCCATGTAATCCCAATCGTAAACTCTATAAAACCCTTGATGAGGTGATTGCTTATTGCCAACGCTGGCAAGAGAAAAGGAAGGAGTTAAGTTATGATATAGATGGAATGGTGATTAAGGTAAATAGTTTGGCGCAACAAGAAAAACTAGGTTTTACCTTAAAATCGCCGCGTTGGGCAGTGGCCTATAAATTTCCTGCGCGACAAGTAACTACACGGCTTAAAGATATTACCCTGCAGGTCGGACGCACCGGTGTAATTACACCGGTTGCGGAATTAGAGCCGGTAGAATGCGCAGGTGTGGTTATCTCGCGGGCTACTTTGCATAATTTTGACGAAATCCAGCGTCTGGGCGTAAGAATTGGCGATACGGTGGTTGTGGAACGCGCGGGAGAGGTTATCCCTAAAATTGTAAAGGTTGTGGAATCTTTACGTACGGGTAGAGAAAAGCCATTTAAGATTCCTAGAACTTGTCCTGTCTGTGGGGCAATAATTACCAAAGAAAAAGAGGAGGAGGTTGCCTTTCGCTGCATTAATCCTTCCTGTCCGGCACAGATTAAAGAACGTCTTCTTCATTTTGCCTCCCGCCAGGCAATGGATATTGAAGGAATGGGTGAGAAGGTGGTTGAGCAATTGGTGGAACAGGGCTTAGTAAGGGATTTTGCGGACATATATTTCTTAAAGAAAGACGACATTCTTAAATTAGAATTATTCAAGGATAAAAAAACGGATAATCTCTTAAGGGCAATAGAAAAAAGCAAAACACAACCCTTGTCACGACTCCTCTACGCCTTAGGGATTCGTCACGTTGGGGAGAAGGCTGCCTATGTTTTAGCCAAACATTTTAAGAGTATAGATAATTTAATAAAGGCAAAGACCCAAGATTTCGATGCTATATATGAGGTGGGTATGGTGATGGCAGAGTCAATTGTGAAATTTTTTAAGCAGGATTCAATAAGACAACTGATAAAGAAATTAAAAGAAGCAGGAATAAATTTGAAAGAGGAGCAAGTTCAAGTTACAGTAAAGGAATCTCCATTTTCGGATAAGACCGTGGTCTTTACTGGCGAATTAGAAGGTTTTACCCGCAACGAAGCCGAAGCCCTGGTGCGTAGACTTGGCGGTAATCCTACAGGAAGCGTAAGTAAAAATACTGATTTTGTGGTCGCAGGCAAAAACCCCGGTTCAAAATATGATAAAGCCCAAAAATTAGGGATTAAGATTATTGGCGAAAAAGAATTTAAGGAGATGCTAAAATGAAGAGTAATAAATTGTGCAGATTTCAAAAACAGATTATAAAGATTATTATCTTTTCTGTCTGCTGCTTTATACTTGCTAGTCTAATTGGTTGTGAGGCATTTGTACGCAAATTCACGCGTAAGCCCAAAAAAGAAAGTTTACCCAGAGAAGAGATGGTACTTGTGCCAGAAGAGTACAAACCCACACAAGATAAGGAACAACTCTACCGGCAGTATTTTGTTTTCTGGAGGTCATGGCATGATGAACTTTTGAATTCCTTGATTCCCCATACCAATCATAAGAAACAGATAGATTGTGCTCAAGAGGCAATTAAAAATCTAATGCACCTTCGCCAATTGCTTAATCTAGAAAAACAAAAGAAGCTGGATATCTATATCAATAGATTAAGTGAATTAAAAGAAATGATTGCTCAGGATATCTATGGTTCTAATTACGCAAGACATCGGCAGATTGCCGAGCGTCTACGTATGGATATCCTGCGCGATTTTTCTTATCCTAAAATAAATAAGGACATAATCTAATGATTTTCAAGTCTATCCCTGTAGGTTTTTTTGAGGTAAATTGCTATATTCTGGCAATAAAAGAAAATTCACCGGCAATAATCATTGACCCTGGTGATGAAAAAGAGAAAATAAAAATAGTACTTGATAAATTTCAACTTAAACCGGCCTTGATAATCAATACCCATGGTCATATTGACCATATTGGTTGCGACGAAGCTTTTGGTGTAGAGATTTATATTCACAAAGAAGACGTTCCTTTACTTAAAAATTCCCGTCTTAATTTATCACAGATGCTGGGAGCACCTTTTAGTGTAAAAGGCAGAATTCATTCTCTGGAAGATAAGGAAAATATTAAGGCAGGAGAAATAGAATTGCAGGTAATCCATGTTCCCGGTCATACGCCAGGAGGCATTGCACTCTTAATGCGCAAGCCCAAAAATAATCTTCTCTTTACAGGTGATACCCTCTTCTGTTTGGGAATCGGTAGAACCGATTTTCCGGGTGCAGATGAAACACTTTTAATCAAATCTATAAAAGAAAGATTATTAATTTTACCCGATGATACGGTGATTTATCCCGGACATGGTCCAAGTTCTACGATAGGAAAAGAGAAAAAGGATAATCCCTTCCTTAATTAAAATGCAAGAATTAATTGAGAATTTCTTAAATTACCTTTTGGTTGAACGGGGTTTAAGTCAAAATACAATTTCCTCCTATCAACAAGACCTAAATGTCTACTTAAATTTCCTAAAAAGCATATCCTTGGATTCGTTTTTGCGGATTAATAAAAATGACATTATTAATTTTATGCTTTATCAAAAAGATAAAGGCCTTTCCCCTAATTCTATTGCCCGAAGATTGGCAGCGCTAAAGGTATTTTACCGCTTCCTGGTCAGAGAGGGAATCTTAAAGGCCGACCCAACCAGTTTGATCGATTCACCGAAGTTATACAAAAAAATTCCTGAGACACTTTCACTTAACGAAGTAGATGCCCTTCTGGCTCAACCCAATCCACGCGATAAACAAGGCATAAGAGACAAGGCAATCTTAGAGACCTTGTATGCCACGGGTATGCGGGTATCGGAGGTAGTAAATTTAAGGCAAGATAATATAAACCTGGAAGTTGGCTTTTTGCGTTGTGTAGGTAAAGGAAACAAAGAGCGGATTATTCCTTTGGGAAAGAAGGCGCAAGAGAGTATTAAAAGGTATCTTGAGAAAAGCCGACCACATTTATTAAATAAAAAAGAATCGGAATTTTTATTCTTAAATCGTTTCGGTAAAAAAATTTCGCGACAGTCAGTATGGAAGATAATTAGGAAATATGCGCGCTTAGCTCGAATTAAAAAGCCTATCCGTCCACATATTTTAAGACATTCTTTTGCTACGCATTTATTAGAAAGGGGTGCGGATCTGCGTTCGGTTCAGGAGATGCTGGGGCATACCAATATCTCCACTACACAGATTTATACACATGTAAATAAAGATAGGCTTAAGATGATACATAAGATGTTTCATCCGCGACCATAGTTTAGTTGATAGTTAAAGATGAAGGTAAACTTAAAAAACTTACCACCTAAGATTCAAGATTTAATACATTTAGCAAGCGATATTGCGTATAAAAATAATACGCCTGCATACCTTGTAGGCGGATTTGTGCGAGATTTGCTTTTAGGTGTAAAGAATTTAGACTTAGATATTGTGGTAGAGGCCGAGGGTATAGGGTTTGCCGAAGAGCTTCAGCGTATCTTAAAAACAAAACTCATCTGCCATAAAAGATTTGGTACCGCCACAATTATTCTCAAAGACAATTCCAAAATTGATATCGCCACCACCAGAAAAGAAATTTATCCTCAACCGGGAAGTTTGCCCATAGTTACCCAGGGAGATCTAAGAGATGATTTGGCACGGCGGGATTTTACGATAAACGCCATGGCCATCAGCATAAATCAAAAAGATTACGGCAGACTCATTGATTTCTTTGGCGGTATAAGTGATCTTAAAGAAAAAAGGATTCGCATCCTCCATGATTTAAGTTTTATTGATGACCCTACGCGTATCCTAAGGGCAATTCGTTTTGAAAAAAGATACGAATTTCAAATTGAGGCGCAGACACTTTCTTTACTAAAAGAGGCGGTACGCTTAAATTCGCTTAAGAATGTTCACCCCCATCGCCTGCGCGATGAATTGATTTTAATCTTAAAAGAAGATGAGCCACTAAAACCGATAAAACGTATACAAAGATTGGTGGGTTTCAGATTTGTTCATCCAGATTTGTGTTCTTTAAAATTAAAGGAAAGACTTTTATATTCTATTCAGAAAGAAATTAGCTGGTTTAACCAAAATTACCCCCGGCGCCGACCTTTAGATAACTGGTTGATTTATCTTATGGGTTTATGTGAGCCATTGGGGGTAGGTGCGGTGAGAGAATTTATCAAAGACTTTGCCTTAAGAGCAGGAGAGGCAAAACGGATTTTAGATTCTAAATTAATCAAGCCTAAATTTATCCTTCGCCTAAAACAAAAAAAACTTAAAGCCGAGGAGATTTTTCGTTTGCTTGAACCTTTAAGTTATGAGGTGATCATCTTTATAAGCGCCAAATATAAAAATCGCAATTTAAAAGAACATATAAAAGATTTCTTTGATATCTACAATGGTATGCGGATTCTTATTTCCGGAGATGACCTTAAACGCCTAGGTATCTTACCAGGGCCGTTTTATCAAAAGATTTTTACAGAGGTATTAAATGCCAAGCTCAAAGGCGAGGTAAAGACCAAAGAGGAAGAATTATTCCTGATTAAAGAACTAATTAAGAAGAGATGACGGTAGGTATACTAAAATTAGTTCTTTTTATTCCCCAGAGTAATTCTCTCAAAGAAAAAAGGATGATTTTAGAGGGCCTGAAGACAAAACTGCGTAATCGCTTTAATGTGGCAGTAGCTCAGATTGATGATATGGATAAATGGCAGAAGGCAACTTTAGCAATAGCAGGGGTAGAAAACGATAAAGCCAGGATGAATAGCCTTCTTTGCGGTGTCTTAAATTTTACCGAGCAGATGCATAATCTTAATGTGATTGATTACGAAATGGAGTTACTTTAATGCGTAGAGAAAAAATTAAAGAAGCTATAAAACGAGAGGTGAGTATCATCATCCATGATAAATTAAAAGACCCGCGCCTGGGGTTTATTACGATTACGGATGTAGAATTAACCTCTGATTTAAGAGAGGCGAAAGTTTTCTTTAGTGTTTTAGGAAAGGATGAAGATTACAAGAAGACTAAAGAGGCATTGGATTCGGCATTGGGCTTTATCCGTCGGTTAGTTGCCCAGAGAATTACTTTAAGGTTTGTTCCGCAGATTAGTTTTAAGGAAGACAGATCCAGTGAATATGCCGCCAGAATCGAAGAGGTCCTAAACCAGATAAAGGAATTAAAAACTCAAAATAGAAATGTCCGCTATAGAAAAGGTAGTAACCTGTATAAAGAGAAATAAAAAATTTTTAATTACCACCCACACTAATTTAGAAGGAGATGCCTTAGGTTCAGAATTGGCATTTTATTTGATCCTTAAAAAAATGGGTAAACACGCAGTGATCGTCAACGACGACGACATGCCTTACGGATATGATTTTCTTCCTTTATTAAAAAAAATAAAGAAATTTAACTTTGGGTTATGTAAGATAAAATTCGACTGCTTTGTAATTTTGGATTGTTGTAGTCTTAGTCGC
>JAMWCK010000060.1 GCA_023819625.1 Candidatus Omnitrophota bacterium
TTGCCTGTCTTGCCTCACGGATTCCCTATGGCAGAAGCATAACCCTTAAATTATTAAAGCGGATTAATCAAGCAGAAGAATATCTGCGCAAACTGGGCTTTAGGCAGGTGAGGGTGAGGGATTATGGTTTCCTGTGTCGGATTGAGTTATTGAAAGATGATATCCCTTTGCTTATCCAGAAACGCGATGGCGTAGTAAAAAAATTAAAACGATTAGGGTATATTTATGTGACCGTTGATTTACAAGGATATCGCACGGGAAGTCTAAATGAAATGTTAAAGAAGAGAAGATTAAGATGATACGAAGAGTTTATCTTGAGTATGCTACAACTACGCCCACTAAACCTGAGGTGATCAAGGCGATGCAGTCTTACTTCTTTGAGAAGTTTGGTAATTCCTCAAGTATTCATTCCTTTGGTCAGGAAGCAAAGAAGGCAATCAAAGAGGCGCGCGAGAAACTCGCCGCCTTTTTAGGTGCTGAACCTGCCGAGATCATCTTTACTTCGGGCGGAACCGAGGCAAGTAATACCGCTGATTCTAATGGATAAAAACACAACAGGCATTTTAATGCAAAAAAGGATCATTGAATTTTTAAAAAAAAGACAGGAATATGTCTCAGGTGAAGAGATAAGCAAGCAATTGGGAATCAGCCGCCAAGGATTATGGAAACATATTCATGAACTTAAAAGTATAGGTTATGATATTATAGCAGTTCCTCATAGAGGTTACCGACTTTTATCCTGTCCTGATCGATTATTTCCTTCTGAAGTATCCTACCAGCTTAAAACAAAATTTTTAGGAAAAAAAATTTACTATTTTGACAATCTTCCTTCAACTATGGATATTGCCTTTGAGGTGGGAATTAAAGGGGCCCCAGAAGGAACACTGGTTTTAGCCGAGGTTCAGACCAAAGGAAGGGGAAGATTGGGAAGAAATTGGTTTTCACCCAAATATAAAGGTATATATTTGTCTTTGCTTTTAAGACCGAAGATATTAACAAACCAAACACCTGTATTTACTTTGCTTTCGGCAGTTAGTGTCTGTGAGGCGGTAAAAGAACAGATAGGTTTGGATATCCAGATAAAGTGGCCGAATGATTTATTGATAGATAATAAGAAATTAGGAGGGATTTTAACGGAGTTAAATGCGGAGATGGATGAGGTGCATTTTCTGGTTATCGGCATCGGTCTAAATGTGAACAACGAAAGAAAGAGCCTGCTAGAATACGCCACTTCCTTAAAAGAAGAAAAACACGAGCAGATAAACCGCATAGAATTGTTAAAAGAGATATTGCGCAAGATAGAAGAAAATTATTTAATTTTTCAAAAATTCGGGGCATATCCGATATTAGAGAAATGGCGAGATTACAATATTACTTTAGGCAGAAGAGTAAAAATACTTTCGCATAAAGGAGGCCTTGAGATTGAGGGCGAAGCGGTAGATATTGATATTGACGGCGGGATCCTAGTAAGAAATGACTTAGGGTTGATTCAAAAGGTAACTGCAGGTGATGTAGTGCATTGTAGATAACCCCTTTCCTTAAAAGGGGTAATTGTAAACTAATAATATATTTTTGGTTGACAATTAAGCCGCAAGTGATAAAATTTTTCTCATGGCAAAAAAATATCCTTGCGGCTTATTTTTTATGATTATCTTTTTTAGGTTTTGTGGGTTATTTGCCGATGATAATCAGCCATTAACTTTAGAACCGATAGTTATTAGTAAGAACAAAATTCATTTTTCTAGTTATCACAATCTTTCTGCGCAAACCTTAAAAACCCTACCCTTTGCTTCTTTTATTGAGGGATTAAACTTCTTTAATTTAGACCTACAGAGTCGTTCTCCTAATTCCGGAATACAGACGGACTTTTCCTTGCGCGCTTCAGGCTTTCAAGGGGTTTTGCTTTTGCTTAATGGCCAGCGCCTTAACGACCCGCAGACCGCCCACCATAACTCTGACCTACCGCTTATAAACGAGGATATTGAGAGAATAGAGATACTCCCTGGGGTAAGTTCTTCTCTTTTTGGTCCAGACGCCATGGGTGGAGCAATAAATTTTATCCTTAAAAAACCACAAACTAACCAGCAGGTTTTAGAGTTGAGTGGGGGACAATATGATACCCATGCGGCAATGTTTAGTCTAAGCCGCAAAAGAGAAAATCTGGCAGTAAGGTTATCTTTAGAAAATAAAGAATCTGCGGGCTTTAAAGAGGACACGGATTTTAAGAAATTCACCTCTACCTTAAACTTTCTTTTGGATATTCCTGATGGAGATCTCCATATTTTTTTGGGTTACCAGGAAAAGGAATTTGGCGCTTATGACTTTTATACTCCCGCTAGCAATTATCTTTCACAAGAATGGACTAAGACCTATCTTTTAGATACCGGGCTTAATTTAGAAAAGGAAGAGGTATTAATAAAACCAAACTTTCTCTGGCGTCGGCACGAGGATAAGTTTCTTTTGGATAAGACCTTAAGACGCAGCCGCTATCTAAACCACCACTCTACCGATATGTTTACCCCAAGTCTTTATTTCAAGAAAGAGATACCCATTTTAGGTAAAGTGGGATGGGGGTTGGAATATGGCAAAGAGTGTATTAACTCTACAAATTTAGGCAAATATCAGCGCAACCACAAAAGTATCTTTATCGATGAGAGCATTGATTTAAATAAAAGTCTATCTTTGGGGTTGTCTTTTAGATTTGATGTCTTTGATGGTTTTTATAATATCTATACGGGTTCAACAAATCTAAGATATGGAGCTTCTGAGAGACACTCAATCCAACTGGGTGTTTCAAGAAGTATTCGTATTCCTTCTTTTACCGAGCTTTATTATAATGACCCCACCACTTTGGGAAATAGGGAATTATCGCAAGAAAAATCTTTGAATTATCAGCTCGGATACACCTATCAAAATACGGGGGTATCTCTAGGGATGATTTTTTTCTTACGGCAAGAAAAAGACCTTATTGATTGGATAAAACGCAATCCCAACCAGACCCATTGGCAGGCAGAAAATATTAGCAAGGCAGAGGTAAGCGGAATTGAAAACAATCTTTCCTTAGAGATAAAACCCTATCTAAAGTTAAATATAAACTATACTTATACAAATAAACACAGTGATACGCAAGGCTATCTTTTTAAGTATGGTCCGAATTACGCCCGCCATCTCTTTAATAATTTTTGGGAATTTAATTTTCCCTTTGGTGTTCAGGTCCTTAATCTTAGCTATAAGAAAAAGGCCGGACGGGGCGGATGGTTTCTCTTAAACATAAGTCTTTCTTATAAAACCACCAAATATTCCTCTATCTTTTTAAGGGCCACAAACGTTCTGGGTAAAAAATACCAGGAGATTGCCGGTATCTCACAGCCCGGACGCTGGCTGGAGGCTGGTTTTCGGCTTGAATGGTAGGTGTCCTCTGTTATAATATTATCAATGCGCTATTATAGATTGCCGGTAATAAATAGTGATTATCTTAAGGATTACGATTATTTTTTGCTCTTTGAGACAAGTCTCTGTGATGAGAGCAATTTTACTAGTTACATATTTATCCATCCTTTTAAGATTATTAGAATAAATCGGTATCAGGATGTAGAGAGGACATTTCAGGAGATTGAAGAATATGCAAAAGATTATTATCTGGCAGGTTATTTTGCCTATGAACTGGGATATTATTTTGAAAAAAACTTATTTTCTTGGAAACCCTATTCTTTTCCCTTGATTCATTTATGTGTCTTTGATAAGGTCATTACCTTTGATCATCGCACCGGAAGATTTAATAAAGATATACATTTTCTCTTTACGCCTTCTGACAAACAAGATGATTTTAGGCTAAAGGACTTAAGACTAAATTTTACTTTCCCCCAATATAAAAAAAGAATTCAGTGCATCAAAGAATATATTCGGTTAGGTTGGACCTATCAGGTAAATTTTACCGCTAAATTTAATTTTGATTTTTTTGGCTCTGCGTTTTGTTTTTATCAGGACCTAAAGAACCGTCAGAATGTTCCCTACGGCGCCTTTTGTAAATTTAAAGATGAATATATACTTTCCCTTTCTCCCGAGTTATTTTTTAGAAGAGATGGATTTAAGATATATTCTAAACCAATGAAGGGAACAATTAGACGCGGCAGAGATATTGAGGAAGATAAAGAAAGGATTAAAGAGCTAAGAAATAGCCCCAAAGAGCGTGCTGAGAATCTGATGATTGTAGACTTAATCCGTAACGATTTAGGAAAAATTTCTGTGATAAATAGTGTTAAGGTAACACGGCTATTTGAGATTGAAAAATACGCCACCTTATTCCAGATGACTTCAACGGTAGAAAGTACCTTAAAAAAGGATATTACCTATTTTGATTTATTTAAGAGTATTTTTCCTGGCGGTTCGGTGACAGGTGCCCCCAAATTAAGGACGATGCAGATAATCAAGGAACTCGAGGGTTCGGCGCGGGGAGTTTATTGTGGTGCCCTAGGGATAATTTTTCCCCGCAAGAAAGCAATATTTAACCTACCGATAAGAACGATAAGATTAAAGAAAGACAAGGCAGAAATGGGTGTGGGAAGCGGGATAGTGATTGATGCCGATGTAAAGACGGAATTCCGGGAGTGTCTGTTAAAAGCAAAATTTCTTACCCGCCGATACAAAGAATTTAAGCTGATGGAGACGATTCTATGGGATAAAGGATATAAATTCTTAAATGCACATTTAAGGCGCATGAAAAATTCCTCTCTATATTTTGACTTTTATTTTGACGATAAGAAAATTATTTCTTGCTTAAAAGATACGGAAAATTTTTTTGATCACAGTTCTAAATACCGTGTGCGGATTTTACTGGATAAGGAAGGAAGAATAGAAATTGATTACTCCCTTATCACTGAGGATATTTTGACACCTAAATATATCGCTATTTCCCGATATCGGACTAGTCCCGAAGATATATTCTTGTATCATAAGACTACCCATCGTCTTTTATATAATCGGGAATATAAATTTTATCGTGCCCAGGGTTATTTTGACGTGATTTTCTTAAATACCCGAGGCGAAGTTACCGAAGGGGCAATCTCTAATATTATAATTAAAAAAGACAAAAACTATTATACTCCACCCGTAGCCGCGGGTTTATTACCGGGTATCTTTCGACAACACTTAATCCGTCGGTATAAAGTAAAAGAAAAGACCTTAACCCTAAAAGATTTAAGAGCCGCGGATAAGATATTCTTATGCAATTCGGTGCGGGGCCTAAATGAGGTAAGTATCAGATGAGGCGTGTAGTCATAGCAATGAGCGGAGGAGTGGATTCCGCCGTCGCTGCTACTTTGTTAAAGCAAAAAGGTTATGAAGTTATTGGCATCACAATGTGTTTTGGCTTGATTCAAAAAGAAACAAAAAGACCAACCTGTTGTGGCAGTGGGGCAATAGAGGATGCCCGACGGGTAGCCCAAAAAATAGGTATAAGCCATTATGTCATAAATATGCACAAGGTTTTAGAGGAGAAGATAATTAAAAATTTTTGTAATGAGTATCTCTGCGGCAGGACGCCTAATCCCTGTGTAAGATGTAATCAATTTATTAAGTTTGATGCCTTATTAAAGAAGGCACTCTCTTTAGATGCAGAGTATCTAGCAACCGGACACTATGCGCGTATTATAAAATCAAAAGTCTATTACTTAAAAAAGGCAAGGGATTTAAGCAAGGACCAGTCATATTTTTTATACCGCTTAACCCAAGGACAATTAAGACACGTCTTATTTCCCTTGGGAGATTATACCAAAGAAGAGGTGCGTAGGTTAGCCAAAAGATTTAATCTTCCGGTAGCGGATAGGCCTGCCAGTCAAGAGATCTGTTTTTTACCCGAAGGCAATTACCGCGAATTTTTAAAAAAAAGGATACACCAAAAGCTAATCTCCGGCCCGATTATGGATAAATAAGGCAATATCTTAGGTCAACATAAGGGCATTGCCTTCTACACTATTGGACAAAGAGAGGGTTTGGGTATTGCCATAGGCTATCCCCTTTATATTATCCAGATAGATGCGCAGAATAACTGTATTGTTGTCGGCAGAAGATGTGATGCCTTAAAAAAAGAGTTTTTAGTAAGTAAACCACATTTTATCATTAAGCCAAGAAAAAATAAAATTGTAGTAAAAGTAAAGATAAGGTATAATCATAAAGAAACGCCGGCAGAGGTTTTCTTTTTAGGGAGCAGACTTAAGGTTTGTTTAAAGACGCCACAATTTGCCATTACCCCGGGGCAGTCGGCAGTATTTTATGATGAAGATAAAGTTTTAGGTGGTGGAATTATTGAGAAAGTTTTAGGATAGAACCCATTTCCAACCAACCACTTCCGACCCCGGGGGTTGGAAGTGGTTGGGAAAGGGAGGGTATCTATGTTTAAGGACCTGAGAGAAAAAATTAAGCAGTTAAAGAAGAGGCGCAAGGCGATAATTTTAGCCCACAATTATCAACTTCCCGAAGTGCAGGATGTGGCGGATTACCGCGGGGATTCTCTAGAGTTAAGCCGCATTGCCGCCAATACCGACGCCAAGGTTATTGTTTTCTGTGGAGTGCATTTTATGGCGGAGACCGCCTCTATTCTCTGTCCGGATAAATTAGTGATTATGCCTGATATACATTCAGGATGTCCCATGGCAAATATGCTTACTGCTGAAGACCTAAGGAAATTAAAACAGAGATACCCTCAGGCAATTGTCGTTGGCTATGTGAATACCTCTGCAGAAGTAAAGGCAGAATTAGATATCTGTTGTACCTCTACGAATGCCGTAGCGGTAGTCAATGCCCTTAAGGATAAAAAGGAAATCATCTTTGTACCGGATAAATACCTGGCTGATTATGTTTCTAAAAAGACACAAAGAAAACTTATCTGTTGGAACGGATTTTGCCCTACCCATGTGAAAATTCTACCTGAGGATATCAAGAGAGAAAAAAAATTTCATCCTTTTGCTAAGGTGATGGTACATCCGGAGTGTTTGCCTTCGGTAGTGGCCTTGGCCGATAATGTATCCTCTACCAGCCAGATGTGTAAGTTTGCTGGCGAAAGCGAGGCCAAGGAATTTATCGTGGGAACTGAGATAGGACTTATCTACCGTCTTAAAAAGGACAACCCCAAAAAGGAATTTTATCCGGCATCTGAGGCCGCGGTCTGTCCAAATATGAAACGCATCACCCAAGAAAAGATACTCTTCGCCTTAGAAGAACTTAAGGAAGAAGTCAGAGTCCCCGATAATATTCGCCGGCGAGCAAAAAAGGCCATTGAGCGAATGTTTAAGATAATTTAATGATAAAACTTTCTGCCTCCAGTCTAAATCTATTTTTAGAATGTCCACGTTGTTTCTGGCTTTATCTAAATAAAAA
>JAMWCK010000061.1 GCA_023819625.1 Candidatus Omnitrophota bacterium
GCCAATTTTTAAACTATCTGAATTGCCTAAGGTAGCCACAGGTAAATTGTGGGCATTGATTTTAATTACCGCTAAATCCGAACGCCTGTCTTGTCCTTTGATTTCTCCCTTAAATTCCCTTCCATCGGGTAAGGTGACGGTAATTCTATCTGCTTCGCCTACTACATGTTGATTGGTTAAAATATAACCTTCCGCATCAATAATTACCCCCGAACCCAGACCCATCTGTTTGTATTCCCGTTCGGGCAATTCCCCAAAAAAATCATCAAAGAATCGGCGAAAGAACTCATCTTCACCAAATGGCAGTTCTCCACCAAAGGGATAACTAAAATAGTATCTACGCGTCCCACCGATTTTAGTAATATGCTCTGTGCTAATAGAGACAACTGCCTTGCCGGTAGTATTGGCCACATTAATTACCGCTTCTTCAAGATTAAAGGTACCGAAAGGAAATATCTCTTGTTTTACGGCTTGGGTTTCGGCGCGAGGTAAAATATCTAACCTTATGGCGATTAAAAAACCAACCGTAACCCCAATAATGACGGCCAGAGCAAAAAACAAAGTTTTTCTTTTCATTGCTTCTTGTCCTCCTTAAGATTCTATAGTAATTTTTTTGCGCACCTCTTTTTCTATTTCTTCCTGCAATTTTGGTTTTTCTTTTAGGGCCTTTATGGCCGCATCGCGTCCCTGGGCCAATTTTTCCTCACGAAAAAATAACCATGTGCCCGATTTCTGAACTACCCCCAGATTCAGTGCCGCATCAATAATCGCATTGGTCTTGGCAATGCCCTCGTTATGCAAAATCTCAAATTCTGCCTCCTTAAAAGGAGGGGCAACCTTGTTTTTCACGACCCTTGCCTTGATTCTTGCACCAATTACTGTATCTTGAGATTTTAAGGAAGTAATCTTTCTTAAATCCAATCTCACCGAGGCGTAAAATTTAAGTGCCCTTCCACCGGGGGTAGTCTCAGGAGAACCAAACATTACACCGATTTTTTCCCGAATCTGGTTAATAAACACGACGCAGGTGCGGGATTTGCTAATTGCCGCAGTTAATTTACGTAAGGCCTGCGACATAAGACGTGCCTGTAGCCCCATGTGCGCCTCACCCATCTCTCCTTCTATCTCTGCCCGCGGAGTAAGCGCGGCAACCGAGTCAATCACAATTAAATCCACTGCATTTGAACGCACCAGGGTCTCAGCAATCTCTAAGGCCTGCTCGCCAGTATCGGGTTGGGAAATCAAAAGCTCATCTAAATTTACACCAATGATTTTGGCGTAATTAGAATCAAAGGCGTGTTCTGCATCAATAAATGCCGCCACCCCGCCTTTTTTCTGAATCTCCCTGATTACGCTTAAAGTAAGCGTGGTTTTTCCTGAGGCCTCAGGTCCGAATACCTCAATCACCCGACCGCGGGGAAATCCTCCTACACCCAAAGCACAATCTAAAGTTAATGCCCCAGTGGGTATGGCTTCCACATCTAGTTTTACGTGACTACCTAATTTCATAATTGAACCCTTACCAAATTGCTTTTCTATCTGCGCCAAAGCCAACTCCAATGCCTTTTGTCGATCAGAAATTTGTGCCATTAACTGCCTCCTCTCTTTTAGTCTTTTAGGAATAAATTATATACGATTAAAATACCAATGTCAAACAAAAATAACCCTAATTTCTTATTCTTGACATACCCGCGAAAATATGTTATCTTTTAGGCATTATGGAAGACCTTAGGCAAATCAAAGAAGAACTTGCGCGCACCAAAATAGAATTAGGCATTCTCTATGAAATCTCCAATGCCATGCGTACAACCCTTAAATTGGACGAGATTCTGTATATCATCCTTACCGGGGTAACCGCACATATTGGTTTGGGATTTAATCGAGCGATACTTTTTCTGGTGAATGAAAAAGAAGGTTTAATTGAAGGCAAAATGGCTATTGGCCCAGACACCGCCGAAGAGGCCGGACGCATCTGGAAACAAATTGAGCAGGAAAAAATGGACTTAGAGGACCTTATCAATGCCTATAAGACAGTTAACAACGTGGCGGAGTCAGGGCTAAATCAACAGATAAAACACCTTAAAGTATCCCTAGAGGAAAAAGATAGAAGTCTTTTAAGTTTAGTTGCCATGGAAGGTATGCCTTTACATCTGACGCCTGAAGCAATAAAAAACTATCAGCACGATGAAGTCATCACAATGTTAAAAAGCCAAGAATTAGTGCTTGTGCCACTTAAGGCAAAGGATAAAGTAAACGGAATAATTCTCGCCGATAATTTTATTACCCATAAGCCGATCACAAAAGACGACATACGCATGCTGATGATGTTAGCCAACCAGGCTGGCTTAGCCATTGAAAATTCACAACTCTTTGAATTAACGGTCTATTCCAGTCACACCGACCATCTCACTGATTTATGGAATCATGGTTATTTTCAATATTTATTACAAACCGAATTAGAAAAGGCAAAGGCAAATAACCAACCTCTAAGTCTAATTATGTTAGATATGGATGACTTTAAGGTCTATAATGACAAATTTGGGCATCAGGCAGGAGATAGACTCTTAAAAGAACTGGCAACCTTACTTAAAGCCCAGTCACGCAAAATGGATTTTGTCTGTCGTTATGGTGGAGAGGAATTTACAATAATTTTGCCTCAGACGACAAAAAAGGAGGCCTTTCTGCTTGCCGAACGCCTAAGAGAAAATATTAAAGATCATCCCTTTACCCATGAAGAAATCCTACCTGCCAAAAGATTAACGGTAAGTTTAGGCGTAGCTACATTCCCCGAAGATGGAAATTCGCCCTCTGAGCTCATCAGCGCCTCTGATAAAGCACTCTATCAGGCAAAACAAAAAGGCAAGAATACCACTGTCGTTTATGGGACCGGCTCAACCGCTACCTCGGGTTGATTTTCTTTTATCTTATCTTGCGCAAACTTCACTGAGACAATACGCGAGACCCCAGATTCCTCCATGGTAATCCCATACATGACATCGGCAGTAGCAATCGTCCTTTTATTGTGCGTAATCACAATAAATTGCGATTGTTTGGCAAATTCTTGCAAGAGACGGCCGAATCTATCCACATTTGCCTCATCTAAGGCCGCATCTATTTCATCTAATACGCAAAATGGCGAAGGTCTAACCTTAAAAATAGCAAAGATGAGGGCAATTGCCGAAAGGCTTTTTTCTCCCCCTGAAAGCAAGAGCACATTCTGTAACTTTTTCCCCGGCGGACGACAGATGATTTCAATTCCCGATTCTAAAGGGTCCTGTTCATCAATTAAAAATAGCCGAGCATCTCCACCCCCAAAAAGCAATCTAAAATAATTGCGAAATTCTTCACCTACGGCTTGAAATGTCTCCAAAAACATTTTTTTAGTGGTACGATTAATTTTTAAGATCGCCTCATGCAAAGAGGCCTTCGCCGCATTCAGGTCATTCTGTTGTTGAATGAGAAAATCATAACGCGATTTTAAGTCATCATACTCCTCAATTGCCACTAAGTTCACTGTGCCTAAAGAGGCTAATTTTTGCTTTAAACTTTCAATCTCCTGTATAAATGCCTCCTCGTAACCTTCCACTTTGCCTTCCTGGCTTTCTAAATCCACTTTATAGACCTCTAAGATTCTCTCCTTGATACTTAAAAACTTAAAATCTATCTCTTTATTGTACATTTGTAATTCATGGAGCTTGCCTTTAATGACATCTAGTTCCTTGCGTGCGATTTCTAATTTTTTATTTACATCCCCAATACCGCAAGATAAATCCTCATATTCATTTTCCATTTTGCTCAGTAAATGTCTTTTGGCTTCCCGGTCTCCTTTTGCATTCTGACTTTCTTTTTCAAAATCGCTGATCTCTGTAAGATAAATTTTATGTTTGTCTTCTATTTCTTCCACTTGTTTTTTTAAGCGGTTTAGATTTTCTTTCTCCCGTGTATAACTTTCTATTAAGACCTTTTGTGTCTCCGCCTCCCTCACCAGGCGGCGGTTTAAGGCCTCGAGTTCTGTCCGGTTACGGGTTAAATCTAATAGAATTTGTTCTTTCTTTTGCGCATGCAAGTTGATATTCTCTTCTTCTTGAACAATTAAACCCTCGGCTAATTTCTGCCTACTTTCTCGGTCCTGCTGCTGGTTTTTAAGTAGCTCTATTTTTTGTTTAATTTCGGACAACTCCTTTTCTACATCACCAAGCTCTAAGGTAATTATTTCGTATTCCTCATTTATCCTATTAAATTTTTCCTGGATATTTGCCTTGAGGGTATTTTTGTTGGCCAAATTAATATCCTGAAGATGTAATTCCTCTTCTAATCCACAGATGATCTTATTTAATTCTTCCTTTCTTTTTTCTCTGGTTATAAGATCCATCCTCAAGGAATCTAAATTCTTTTGTATCCTAATTAACTTCTCGTTAATTCTTTGTAAATCTAAGTCCAGTGGCTTGGCTTCACCTGATACCTTAACCTTGGCGCCAGAAAAATTTCTTTGGTCTTCCTTGCTTAAGCTTACTATATCTTTTACCTTAATCAACAAACCATTGACTTGCTCTTGAGGTAAATTATTTAAATAAACTATTGCATCTAAAGATTCGCTGATGTTTGCATATTTGGCGGTAAGCCTCTCGATAAACTCCTTATGTGATTCTAAAGTCAATTTTTCCTTTTCTAAATTCTCAATCTGACAATTTATACCCTCTAACTGCTCTATTTCTTCGGTTAACTCATTTCTGGCATAAGAAAGTTTTTCTTTTAACTGGCAGATAATTTTATTTAATTCTTCTACTTCCTGATTTATATTCTGCAGTTCCTGCGCAACGATAGTTTTTTCTTCATTTACCTTTAGCTTTTCTAAATCCAATCTTCGTTTCCGCGCCAAGGATACCTGTTGTTTTGCGGTTAAATCGTTAATTTCATTTTTTAATCGGCTGATTTCCGCCGCTAGATTTAAAATTTCTCTTTTGGCATTATTGATATTCTCTAAAGACACCTTGATGGCTGAGACAATAGCATTAAGTTGACCTTCTTTTTCTCTTAAAGTGGCCTGCCTTGTTTCAATCTCCTTCTCAATAGAGCGATATTCTACTTGAAATCTCTCTAATTTCTCTTCATCTAAAAGAAGTTTATTCTGCCTATTTTCTATCTCTTTTTTAAGATTACTTTTTTCTAACTCTAACTCTTCAAGGCGCTTTTGATTAAAGCTGATGCGCTCGCTATTTCTTGAAATCAGGTTTTCTAAATTAAGGATCTCATTGCGAATATTGATAATCTTATCCTGTAATATCTTTAGTTCCTTTGCCCGAGAAGAAAAGATAGTTTCTTCATCCTGAACCACTTGCACTAATTTTTTCTCTTCGGCTTCCAAATCCGCCAATTGCTTTATGATCTGGTCCTTCTGCATTAAGAGCTTATTTTTTTGTAAGAGTGCTAAATTTACTTCCTTTGTTTTGAGTTCCGCAAAAATTTCTTTGTATCTGTGTGCCTTATTTGCCTGGCGCTCTAAAGAACTAATCTGACGCTTGACTTCGCTAATTATGTCATTAACCCGCAAAAGATTCTGTTGTGTCTCCTCAAGCTTACGCATCGCCTCTTTCTTCTGAGACTTGTATTTCGTAATTCCCGCTGCCTCATCAAAAACTAATCTGCGATCTTCAGGTCGTGAACTTAAAATTAGATCTATCTTACCTTGCGCAACGAGGGAATAACTCTCTGCACCGATACCTGTACCTAAAAATAAATCTGTGATGTCTTTTAAACGCACGGGGCTCTTATTCAAAAGATATTCGCTTTCGCCAGAACGAAAGAGCCGACGGGTAATCACTACCTCATCACTATCAACATTAAAAAATTTACTATGGTTATCAAAGGTAAGGCTCACCTCCGCCATACTCAATGGTTCTTTGGTATCACTGCCGTTAAAAATCACATCCTGCATATCGCAGCCACGTAGTGACTTTGCTGACTGTTCACCCAAAACCCAGCGGATACTGTCATAAAGATTTGATTTTCCCGAGCCATTCGGACCAACAATAGCGGTAATCCCCGGCTCAAAATTTAAAGTGGTCTTATTTAGAAAAGACTTAAAACCCACGAGTTCCAGTTTTTTTAGATACATATGTTCTCCTTTTGTCTTTAAGATGCAATTGCCCTTTTTTCTAACCAGGCATCAATTTTATCTTTTTTGAAACGCCACTGACCGATGAGCTTAATTGCCGGGATCTTATGGGTTTTTAGCCATTCATAGATAGTTCGCCGCGTTACCTTCAAGTAATCTGCTAACTCCTCAATTGTCATCAGCTGTTGCGTGTTATTCATTTTGATTTTATCTCTTCCTTTTCGACAATTTTTATAGCAGAAAAGTAAGAAATGTCAAGGAAAATTTTTACATTTTTTAACATATATATGTTAAAAGACTAATTTTGCTGCTAAAAGTTGTAAAAATTACGCAGGGGGGAGATTTTAATTAAAGGGTGTGGTGGCTGAGGTTATAATTGATTATCCTTAAGACAAGGGGAATGGGGTCTAAGGCCAGACTATGCAGTTTAATACCTACGCGGTATTTTCCCTCTTCAACCGGTTTTGACCAGATTACCCTTCCTTTGATAAATATCTTCTCGGAGTTATCCGGCAGATTAAGATATAATTCTAAAGGAGTGCCACAATCTATAGGTCTGGTGACAACCAGACCTATTCCTTCAACACTGATATCATTTGTATAGCCGCTTAAAAAACTTCTTTCTTTGTTTGAAGAAAAATCAACCGGAATATGCACAGTAAATCTGGGGAAAAGACGCCTTTCCTTAAAAGGAGCTTCTGCCATCACCTATTCTCCTTAAAAATTATATCTCTAAAAGAAAGTATACGTTATTTTTTAAGAAATTCAAGGGGTGTGATAGGGTTTTAAAGAAAGGGTTTCTTTATTTTATTTTTTTAGCACTTCTTTGAATTTTTTAGTTAAGGCAGGAACAATCTGAAACAGATCACCGACAATACCATAGGTAGCGACCTTAAAAATCGGCGCCTCAGGGTCTTTGTTAATAGCGACAATAATTTTTGAAGAAGACATACCCACTAAATGTTGAATCTGTCCAGAAATTCCGCAGGCAATATAAATCTTTGGGGCGACCGTTCTTCCGGTCTGGCCCACCTGATGAGAATAAGGCATCCAGCCGGCATCTACCGCCGCACGCGAGGCACCTACTGCTGCACCTAAAACCTGGGCAAGTTCTTCTAAAATTTTAAAATTTTCTCT
>JAMWCK010000062.1 GCA_023819625.1 Candidatus Omnitrophota bacterium
CCTTTGGTGCGTTCCTCGAAAAGTATGTTAAGCCGAATTTTGTCTTTAGATATTTAAATAAAGGATTCATTTCTATAGTTAATGCTAGCATTTTAGGAGCAGTCCTACCTGGC
This sequence comes from Candidatus Omnitrophota bacterium, assembly GCA_023819625.1. GTDB lineage: Bacteria > Omnitrophota > Gorgyraeia > Gygaellales > Profunditerraquicolaceae > JAMWCK01. Next base: position 114 of record JAMWCK010000062.1, read on the forward strand.
TGTGCCTGCGCTACTATGCCTATGGCAGAAGGATTAAAGAAAAAAGGTGCCGGGCTTGGGACGCTGGCAGCGTTTGTTATGGTTGCGCCCTTGTTAAGTCCGCAAACAGTTATATTAACCTATGCGATGTTAGGTGGAAAGTTTACTATTGCTAGAATAATATTTTCACTTTCAGGTGCAATTATTTTAGGGGTAATCTTTAATTTTTGTGAGAAGACAAAGATAAGGGGTTTTGCTTTACCTGCGCTAAATTGCAGTGGCTCTGAGTGTAGCATGGATGTAGAAAGCCAGAATTTAAGTTTTTTAAAGTGCTTTATCGGTATCATTACTAATTTGGGTAGATATTTTCTCTTGGGTTTATTCATTGCTAGTTTGCTTATGGTCCTTGTGCCCGAAGATGCCATACCAAGGTATATTGGCTCATCAGGTCCATTTGCCTATTTAGTAGCAGCCTTGTTAGGAATTCCCGTTTATATCTGTGAGGGAGAAGAAATACCTTTGACTGTTGCGCTTTTAAAACTGGGTTTAGGTAACGGACCTGTTTTTACCTTCCTTTTAGGCTCAGTAGGGACTTGTATACCAACGATGCTTATGGCACAAAACGTGCTTGGGAGAAGACCGGTGATTTTTTATATTATTGGTTGGTTTGTGTTTGCTATTGGTTCTGGGTTATTATTTAGCCGATGGTAAAAATTATTTCTAAAAAACTTTTTGATGAAGCAAGGAAATTTATTCCCGGAGGGGTAAATAGCCCAGTGCGTTCCTTTCAGGCAGTAGGCGGGTATCCGGTCTTTGTAAAAGAAGCAAGGGGTTCAAAAATTTACGGAGAATGCGGTAAGGAATTTATTGACTACTGCCTGAGCTGGGGGGCTTTGATTTTAGGGCATGCGCACCCTGAAGTTACTGAAGTGTTGTTAGAAACTATAAAGAAAGGCACAAGTTTTGGAACGGCAACGAGGTTAGAGATAGAATTAGCAAAACTTATCGTAGAGGCAATCCCCTCCATTGAGCAGGTAAGATTGACGAATTCCGGGACAGAGGCAGTGATGACAGCGATAAGGCTGGCGAGGGCTTATACAAAAAAAGACAAGATTGTGAAATTTGCCGGCGCATACCATGGTCACGCCGATTATCTTTTAGTGAAAGCAGGTTCGGCTCAAGCAACATTGGGTATTTTAGCCAGCGCCGGAGTGCCGAAAGATTTTATTAAACACACATTAGTTCTTCCCTATAACGATATAGAGAAGGTTAAAGAGACAGTAAAAAAATATCAAAAGGATCTGGCAGCAATTATTGTAGAGCCGGTTGCGGCAAATTGTGGTGTAGTTTTGCCGCAAGAGGGATTCTTGCAATATTTAAGAAATCTCGCGGATAAATACAATATCGTTCTTATCTTTGATGAAGTTATTACCGGATTCAGGATTTCATATAGTGGAGCGCAAGGCTACTTTAAGGTAAAGCCGGATTTAACCTGTTTGGGCAAAATTATTGGAGGAGGCCTGCCGGTGGGTGCTTTTGGCGGGAGGAAAGAGATAATGCAGCTATTGGCTCCGCAAGGACCTGTCTATCAGGCAGGAACCCTTTCAGGAAATCCGGTAGCAGTCAGCGCAGGAATTGCGACGCTGAATATACTCAAAAGAGATAACCCTTATTCGGCTTTAGAAGAAAGGACAAAAGGATTTTGTGAAAAGATAGAAAAAAAGGCGTTGAATTCCAAGATAAGACTTAAGGTTAATCAAATTGGTTCGATATTCAGCCTGTTTTTTATTGATGATGTAAAATTGTTTAAGAAATTCTTTCACGGTTTACTAAGAAACGGTGTTTATTTTTCTCCCTCGGTGTTTGAGGCAAATTTCTTATCCGTCGCTCATAGCAGTCAGGATTTAGACAAAACTTTAGAATTTATAGGAATTATATTGAAGGACTTAAGGAGGTAGTGAAATGGCAATAGAAATTTATGTAAATGGCAAAAAAGAAGAATTCAAAGACCCCTTAACTATTCAGAGCTTATTAGATATAAAGAAAATCAGGCCCGAGGTAGTTACTGTAGAGTTAAATGAAGAGATTATCGCAAAGGATAAATACGGGACGACGGTTATAAAACCCGGGGATAAATTAGAGTTTGTTTATTACATGGGAGGCGGTATGCCTTTTTCTGACAGGGTAGCAAATAATGTTATGGAATTGATTGGTCAGACACCCATGGTTCGGCTTAATCGCATAGTTGGTCAGGATTCAGCCCAGATTTTAGCAAAACTAGAGAATTTTAATCCGGGAGGAAGCGTAAAAGATAGAATCTGTCTTTCGATGATTGAAGATGCAGAGAAGAAAGGTCTCTTAAAAAAAGGTGCAACCATAATTGAGCCAACGAGTGGCAACACCGGGATAGGTTTAGCGATGGTCGCAGCAGTTAGAGGTTATAGGTGTATTCTTACCATGCCTGAGACAATGAGTTTAGAAAGGATTTATATTCTTAAATCTTATGGCGCAGAGGTGGTGCTTACTCCAGCGATGGATGGTATGATAGGTTCGATAAAAAAAGCAGAAGAGCTTTTAAAGAAGATCCCAAATAGTTTTATGCCCCAACAGTTTAAAAATGAAGCTAATCCTGAAATTCACAGAAGGACGACAGCACAGGAAATCCTGAAAGTTACAGACGGTAAGATTGATGCTTTTGTGGCAGGCGTAGGCACAGGAGGGACGATAACCGGCGTAGGTGAGATCCTAAAAAAGAAAAATTCGCAGATAAAAATAATTGCGGTTGAGCCGAAAAGTAGCGCAGTTTTATCCGGTGGTAAAGCGGGGCCTCATAAGATTCAAGGTATTGGTGCAGGCTTTGTGCCCGATGTTTTAAACACTAAGATAATTGATGAGATAATACAGGTTGAAGATAGCGATGCATTTAAGATGGCAGGAAAATTAGCCAAAGAAGAAGGATTATTTGTAGGTATTTCCTCAGGAGCTGCTGCTTGGGCAGCGTTAAAGGTGGCTTCTGATTTAGGCAAAGGTAAGACCGTGGTCGTGGTGTTGCCAGATACAGGAGAAAGATACTTTTCTATGCAACAGTATTTTGAGGCGTAGTTTTTTAATTTTGGAAAGTATAAAGTTAGATAAAAATGTTTAAGTTACCAAATAAAATAAAACAAGATCTACCTGCATATGAGACAGTGATAAGAGATTTTTTAGAAGGTAGATCCTCTTGGGCAAGGTTTTCTGGTATAAGGGTCCCTTGGGGAAATTACTCTCATCGGGGTGGTAAAGTTTTTATGTGCAGGGTAAGACTTCCGGCGGGAGTTGTGTCTCCTGTCCAACTTCAAGCTTTAGCCGATGCCTCTATTTTATATGGAGATGGAATTTTACATATCACTACACGACAAGATATCCAGATTCATAATATTAAACTAGAGGATATTATTAAAGTGCATAATCTTCTAAAAGAACATGAGCTTTCTTCGCGGGGCGGAGGAGGTAACACTGTAAGAAATATAACCGCCTGTCCTTTAGCCGGTATATGTAAAGAAGAGACCTTTGATGTAAGAGAAGATGCCATTTCCTTAACCGAATATCTTATTGCCGATGATACTTCTTACAATCTTCCGCGTAAATTTAAGATTGCTTTTTCTGGTTGTTTAATAGATTGTGCAGGCTGTTTGGTAAACGATGTGGGACTTTTGGCAACAAAAAAAGATTCTCTTTTAGGATATAAAGTATTTTGTGGTGGAGGTATGGGGGCAGTATCTTGTAAGGCAAAATTATTAGAGGAGTTTATTGAGAGAAAAGACTTAGGTTATGTTATAACCGCTATCCGCAATGTTTTTTATAAATATGGAGATAGAAAAAATAAGCATCACAACCGCTTAAGGTTTCTTATTCAAGATTTAGGATTTGAGAAATTCAAGGAGTATTATCAAAAAGAGTTAAAAGAGTTAAAAGAAAATGAATATATTTCTTTAAGAAAGATAGAATTTAATTACCCCTTGTCTAAATCCATAACTTTAAAAGAGAATAATGATAATGAATTTAAAAAATTTTTAAAGTATAACTGCCAACCTCAAAAGCAAGACGGTTTTTTGATCGTGAAACTACGCATTCCAAGAGGTGATTTAAAATCCGACATTGCTAAAAAATTAGTAGGAATAGTAGAAGGGCTTTCCTTTGTTGAGTTTAGGACAACGCGTGAGCAAAATTTATACATCGTAAATGTTGATGCAGACCAGATATATAATTTATATTTAAAATTAAAAAACCTACTTTTAGATTTCTTATACCCAAATACACTTTTAGATATTGTAGCCTGTAAAGGTTCAACTACCTGTAATTTAGGTCTCTGCAATTCTCCTGCTTTGGCTAAAGAGTTAGAAGAAATGATAAAGAATAATTTTTTGAATAAAAAAGTATTTGAAAGAATAAAGATAAAGATAAACGGCTGTCCCAATGCCTGCGGACAGCATCCTATTGGTTTGATCTCCTTCTGCGGTGCAGTAAGAAAAATTAAGACAAGACCTGTTCCTTTCTATAAACTTTTTTTAGGAGGTAAAGTTGATTTAGAAAATACCCATCTTGCTTTTGATACGGGAATTTTAATTCCGGCAAAAAATGTGCCTTTATTTTTAAAAGATTTTTTGGAAACCATAGAAAATAAAATAGACAAAGATATAGATATCTATGAATTCATAGAAAAAGAGGCTAAAGCAATTGCCGAAGAAATAGCAGATAGATATAGTTATGTTCCTGACTATAGCGAGAATAAAGACTTCTATATTGACTGGGGAAAGACCGAGGAGTTCTCTTTGGCGGGTTTAGGTCCGGGTGAATGTGGTGCAGGAGTCTTAGATATGATTGAGTCAGATTTAGCTGAGGCAAAGATTGAATTAGAGTCAGCGGAAAAAGAAAATTACTCTGCCGAGAGAATCAAAAAGGCCTTATTTCTGGCCAGTCGCAGCCTCTTGGTTGTCAGAGGAAAAGACCCAAGAAATGAAACCGAGGCCTTAAATGATTTTTATGAAGAATTTATCCAGACAAGTTTGTGCCATCAAGATTACACACACATACAGGATGTCTTTAAAATGATTAATGAGCAATTAAACCTGCAGCAAAGAAAAGAAAAATTTCTTTATGCCCAGGGGTTCTTAAATGAGATAAATAGGCTTTATGCGATGATGGATGCAAGCTTTAATTTTCCCCAGCAAAAAAAGAACGCTGAAATAACAAAAGAAAAACCTGGCTATTTTCTGGATTTAAGAGGTACACCGTGTCCGCTAAATTACGTAAAGACTAAACTTTTCTTAGAAAATCTTCAGTCTGGCGAGATTCTGGAGGTCTTACTGGATGAGGGAGAACCAATAGATAATGTACCCAGAAGTTTAGAGGCAGACGGTCATCGGGTGATTAATATTGAGAAAAAAGACAGTTTTTTTAGTGTGCTAGTGAAAAAGGAGTTAAGGTAATGAGCTATGTTAAAGGATTAAAATGCAGGGAATGCGGAAGGAGGTATCCTAAAGAGCCTTTATTTGTCTGTGAATATTGCTTTGGACCATTAGAGGTAGATTATGATTATGAGAGGATAAAGAAGGTTCTCACAAGAAAAGAGATTGAATCCAGACCTAAAAACCTCTGGCGATACCGAGAACTCTTACCCATAGATGGAAGACCTTCAGATGGTCTGAATTCTGGATTTACTCCTCTTTTTAGAGCTAAAAATTTAGAGAAGGTCTTAGGGGTTAAAGAGCTTTATATCAAGGATGATTCCGTCAATCATCCTACACTTTCATTTAAGGACAGGGTTGTTGCTGTTGCTCTCTCTAAGGCAAAAGAGTTTGGTTTTGATACAGTTGCCTGTGCATCTACTGGAAATTTAGCTAACTCTACTGCTGCTCAGGCAGCAGTTGCAAATCTTAAATGCTACATATTTATTCCTGCAGATTTGGAATTAAGTAAGATTGTGGCAACACTCATCTATAATCCTATTTTAGTTGCTGTAGAAGGAAATTATGATCAGGTAAATAGACTCTGTACTGAGATTGCGACAGTTTACAAATGGGCATTTGTGAATATAAATATAAGACCTTATTATGCAGAAGGCTCAAAGACTTTTGGTTATGAGATTGCTGAACAACTTGGTTGGAAAGCGCCTAAACATATAGTTGTCCCTTGCGCCGGAGGTTCTTTAATCACCAAGATTTGGAAGGGATTAAAAGAATTCTATAAATTAGGCTTAATTGGAGAACTCAAAACAAAGATTTATGCAGCTCAGGCAACTGGCTGTGCACCGATTGTTAATGCATTTAAAGAAAATTCTGAGATTATTAAACCCATAAGACCAAATACCATTGCCAAATCCTTAGCCATTGGAAATCCCGCGGATGGTATCTATGCGGTATCTACAGTAAGAGAATCCGGTGGGTGGGCTGAGAGTGCCTCGGATGAAGAAATTGTAGAGGCAATGAAACTCTTGGCAGAGACAGAAGGAATTTTTACCGAGACTGCAGGAGGGGTTACTTTAGCAGTTACAAAAAAACTTATTGAGCAAGGAAAAATTCCTAAAGATGAATCTACAATTATCTGTATCACAGGGCAGGGGTTAAAAACCCAAGAGGCTGTTTTAGAAAAAATAGGCAAGCCCATAAAGATAAAACCGAATTTAAATTCCTTTGAAGAGGCATTAAGAGAGAAAAAATGAGAGAACAGAAAAACTATTCTTTAATCTTAAAGGATCTTTTAAGTTTAGAATTTTCACCTGTGGCCATAAGTTGTTTAAAAGAACCATACTTAAAATCCTTTAGTAAAAAAGTGAGAATATGTAGAGCAATCTTGGATTCTGGTAAGGGAGAGATTCTACAGGTAAATAGAAAGAACAATGCCTGTTTTGGAGCAGCCTGGCATTTAGGTTTTAATAGATTTAAAGACCAAAAAATTATGCATATGGTAAAAAAATTTGTCGTCGAAGGTGAGAAACTCTTCTCCTCTTATGAATCCTTGGAAAGATTAATTGAGCAGATGGAGGAATTACCTGATAATCGCGATGCGTATTTTGTTCTTTCTCCTTTAGAGAAAGCAGATTTTATTCCACAGACAGTCATTTTTATCTGTAATGCCGAACAAGCTTGCAGACTTTT
>JAMWCK010000063.1 GCA_023819625.1 Candidatus Omnitrophota bacterium
TTTTTTTAAAATTCCTTTTTTTCTGCATCTTCAATCATGGAAAGACAGATTCTATCTTTAATACTTCCTCCGGGATTAAAATTCTCTAACTTTGCTAAGATCTGTGCTGAGTTTATATCTACAATAATATGTTTAAGTTTAACTATCGGCGTTAAACCAATTAATTCCGCTACATCTTGGGCTATCCTCTTTAGAAATGGCATATTTATTCCTCTTCAATCAAAATTTTAAGTATTACGCATCCATAATTCTATATCTGATAAACTAAAAGTTCTCTTCGTTTTCTGGCTACCTTGACTAAATCGGCAAAGGTAATCTGGTCAATAATTTTAGCGGTTGCTTCAGTAACCTTCTGCCAGATTTCGCGAAAAACACATTTATAGATATCCCCACAACCGCTATAATTTTTTTCTAGGCAGCCGATGGGTTCAACCGGTCTATCAATAAAACGCACAACCTCGCCTAATCTAATCAAAGAAGGGGACCTGCTTAAAAGATACCCTCCGACTTTTCCCCGTCGGCTTTCTACAAATCCACCGCGTTTTAATTCTAATAGCACCTGCTGCAAAAATTTAACCGGTGCATCAATACGTTTAGCCAGATCCTGAATGGTTATTACCGAATTAGCTTCATAATGTAACGCCAGATCCAGAACCGCCTTTAAGGCATAGTCGCCTTTATAGGTTATCCTCACCTTTACCTCTTTTGTCTATAATTTCTATAAACATAGTAGAGTATAAGGTAAAAATAAAAAATTGTCAAGCAAATTTTTCTGCCATTAATATCATTTACTCCTTCCCCTTATTTTTATTCCTCTTTTTCTTAGTTCATCGGTCTTTTTTTTCGAACACTCCAGACATAAAAATTTAGGCGGGGCGTCTCTTTTATCATAGTTAGGGGCAAGAACTAATCTCCAGAGACTTGTCTGTTTTTGGCATTCATCGCAGATGCCCTTTTCCTTAAAATGCCATATTTCTATGGCCTTAGAGGTAAAGATAAATCTGTCTACCCAGAAGAAGATAGAACCGCCTATCAGGTTTGCGCACACTGTCGCCCATATCCCGGTGCCCATATTCCTGACCACTAACCAAAGGATAGGGGTGCTTAACTGCCATCGGATAAGATATAGGATAAACCTTCTCATTTTGATTTCCGTTTATCCTCCTAATATAATTTCATCGAGAAAAAGAAAACCCTTTTTCAGCAAACACCTTTATTTTATCGATATATTAATTTTATAGATGTTTTTATTTTTGGGGCTTTCGGGGTTTCTTCGGACCGCACTTAGACATTCCTCTTCCTCCTTCCCATCCTAAATTATTTTGCATTCAACCTCTAAATACCCGCTGTCAACCTCTCGCCCACCTTGCCTACCAACTCTTTACCCGGGGTTAGAGTTTTTTTGCCGGGTTGCCATTTTGCCGGACAAACATTAGTGGGATTATCACGAACATATTTAAAGGCCTTGAGTTTTCTTAAAAGTTCATCCGAATTTCTACCCACCGGGAAATAGTTCACCTCAGAGGCAAGAAGTATTCCATCAGGATCAATGATAAAGGTTCCTCTTAAAGCCAAACCGCTACTTTCATCATAGACGCCAAAGGTCTTAGAAACGATGTGGGTGGGGTCTGCTGCCATAGGATATTTAATTTCGGCGAGAAGTTTTTCCGCATTCTGCCAAGCATAGTGGACATAGTGGGTATCGGTGCTTATGGAAATTAATTCTGCTTCTTCTTTTTTAAGCTCTGGGTACTTTTCTGCCACATCCGCCAACTCCGTGGGGCAGACAAAGGTATAATCTGCCGGATAAAAGAAAAGTATTAACCACTTCCCCTTTTTAAAAATATCTGAGAATTTAATCTTACCAAAATCTTTCTTATCCGGCAAATACACATCTAATTCAAAATCGGGGATCTTTTGACCTATAGTTATAATCTTTATTTCCTCCATCTTCTCTACCTCCTTTCCTTAATATTAATAACCATAGAATAGAATATAGGTCTGGATAAGTTAAATTTTAAAAAATTTAACTAAAATCTGTGTCGGACTAAATATCCGAAAGCGCCAAGTGCCGCCTTTGCCCCTTCCCCGGCAGCAATGATGATTTGCTTTTCTGGCACATCTGTAACATCTCCCGCAGCAAATATTGCCGGAACATTAGTCTCGTTATAAGAATTTACTTTGATCTCCTGGAATTGATTCTTTTCAATGCCTCGCGCAAACTCTGAATTGGGGATAAGCCCTATTTCTACAAATACTCCTTCTACAGCTAAAATCTCTTCCTTGTTTTCCCTTTTTATTTTAATCCCATTTACAAACTTATTGCCTAAAATTGCCATTGTCTGGGCATTATTTACTACAGTAACTACCTTACTCTCCATAACCTTCTGGCGCATTATTACATCTCCACCCAGTTCGGAAGCAATATTTATAAGATAAACCTTTTTGGCGATCCGCATTAACTGTATGGCTGCATCTAGGGCCGAATTTCCTCCGCCAATAACCGCTACCTCCTTATCCCTAAATAAAGGACCATCGCAGGTAGCACAATAGGTAAGTCCCCGATTTTTAAATTCCTTTTCTCCGGGCACATTAAGTTCTCTTGACCTTTTACCTGAGGCAATAATGGCGGTTCTAGATTCATATAGTCCTTTATTAGTTTTAATCTTAATCACATCCCCTATTTTCTCAACTTCCTGCACCTCTTCATTCTCCTTAAGGGCAATATCGTATTTACGCATATGCTCTTGAAACTTGGTGGCCAATTCCGGTCCGGTAATAAATTGGTATCCGGTATAATTCTCTATATCTCCACTTAGAGCAGCCTGTCCGCCAATATCCTTAGTAATCACCAGCGTATTTATGCCTTTTCGCGCTCCATAAACGCTAGCCGTAATCCCTGCAGGGCCGGCACCGATAATAATTAAGTCGTACATCTTACAACCCTAATGCCTGCTTGATTTTCTCCTTATCAAACCCTACAATGATTTCGCCTTCGATGTCTAATACGGGCACACCCATCTGCCCAGAAATACTTATCATCTCTTCTGCCCTGGCCTGATCAGTAGATACATCGTAATCCTCAAAATGAATATTGTTTTCCCGTAAAAATTGTTTCAATCGCAGACACCAGGGACAAGTAGGGGTGCTATAAACTTTTACCGATTTTATCATCTTGACTCCTTTTATAAATTTTCCTTCAAATTAACTAATTTTTTAAGGTGTGCCTCCTCCTGCGCAAGGACGGCATCAACTGCCTTTTGATCATATTCGGAAGTAACCTTTTTCATTGCGGTATAAAAAATAATTGAGTCTTTTTCTGCCTGAATCCCTATCTCTATGGCCTGTAGATCATTTTTTATATTCTCGGCCAACTCTCTGCCTCTATCTTTTTGGGTAAATACACTTTCACTGGCCAAGGCATTCATATAGGCATAATATTCATCAGAATCTAGGCCCTGCGGTTGATATTTTTCTATTGAATTTAAAATCTCTTGGAATGTCTTTATGTGCTTTTCCTCTTCACTGGCTAAAAACTTAAAGATATCCTTGGCTTTAAGGTTCTTGGTTTTAAGGCTTAGGTTCTCATAAAAATCTTTCCCGTTTTTCTCAATCTGAATTCCAATTTCTACGATTTCACTTGCGGCAAAGATATTTCCCATATTTTCCTACCTCTTTCTATCTTAAATGTCTGGGCGTAAGGTCAACAACTTCCTTAACCTGTACTTCAATCAGATATTGGGGTTTAGGCAAAAGCGCCTCCGGGTGGTGAAGGTGGCCTTTCTCCCGATGAATATTTTTTAATATTCTCTGTGCCAATCTCGATGTAATTTTGTTTTCCCAGGCACGGATAAGTTTAGAATCTATTTCTTCTTTCTTTATCACCTTGGCTTTACCTTTAAGACAATAACCCTTAAATTTATGTTCATCAAAGGCGGTAATACTGATATTAGGATTACGTAATAGATTCCTATACGTTTTTTGTCGATAAAGGTCAAGGAGATAGACCTCGCCATTACTTTTTATTTCCACAATTCCCTTACAGGCATTATGCGGCATTCCTTTATCGTCTATAGTAGAAACCAAAACACAACCCTGCGCCTGAAAAAACTGAATTACTACTAAGGGCAGTTGCATAAATTAAATTTGCGCCTCCGCTAACCACCGGCCGTGGAGATTACAATTTTCTAAGGCCAATAACTTTCCTGAAGAAACTTTAAGATGTATACCTAAAACCGGATTAACCTTATCCGCACGCATATGGTAACGTGCCAGAAAATTATCATCAAGGTAAATATCAATATACATTATAAAATGCTTTTCCTCCATCACATGTAATACCCTGCCAACTTTAATATTGGCATCTACGCATCCGGTGTCCACTAAACCGCACTCCTTGCGAATATCAATTACGGGAATATGTTTTTTTTCTAACTCATTAAGATTATTCGGGTCTTGGGGGTTTTTTATGGCGTTTATATCCAGCTTAAATACCTCTTTCTTAGCCCCGCATACCGGACAAACAGCCGGCACCTGATTAAAAGCCACATATCCACACCTTCCACAGACATAGGTATCCATAACTATCCTCCCTTCACTTTCTGGGCAAATTCCTTTCCGTATTCATAACATTTTTTAAGTTCACCATCATCCGGCAGATACTTTATACTTAAACCCGGCTGAACAATTTTTACCCCTGCTATTTTTACTACTTCTTCTATTTCTTTTACCGCCCCCCCTGCCCAACCATATGAACCGAAACAAGCAGAAAACCTATTCTTTGGCTTAAGTCCCTTAAAGAGCTCCATAAATGCAGCCAAAGAAGGAAGCATATCATTGTCGTGAGTGGAAGAGCCAAATAAAAAACCTTTGGCATCCAGCATTTCGGTCAAGACCTCTGTGCGGTCAGAAGAGGCAATATTAAAAATCTTAACCTCCACACCCGCCTCGCTAATACCCGCGGCAAGCCGACGTGCCATCTTCTCGGTTGCACCCCACATTGTCTCATAGACAATCACAACCTTGGGCTTTGTCTCGTTCTTTGCCCAGGATAAATAGGCATTAATAATTTTCATTGGGTCTTTTCGCCAGATAACCCCATGACTGGGTGCAATCATTTTAATCTTGAAATTCATCTTTTGTAAATCTTCTATTTTTTTCTGGATAAGCCCGCTTAATGGCCAAAGGATATTCGCATAATATTTTTTTGCCTCTTCCATCAGTAAGCACTGGTCAACCTCATCATCAAATCTTTCGGATGTGGCGTAATGTTGGCCAAAGGCATCGTTAGGCAAAAGCAATTCTTCCTCAGGACAATAACTAAACATGCTGTCTGGCCAGTGAATCATTGGTGCCTCAATAAAAGTTAAGGTTCTTTTACCTAAGTTTAATTTATCAGCTGTCTTTACTACCTGAAAATTCCAATTGCCATAATAATGGCGGTATAAACCTTCCTTACATTTCTCTGTGCCAATAACCTTTGCCTTTGGAGAGAGTTTTAAAATTTCGGGTAATGCACCCGAATGGTCTATTTCTACATGATTGGCAATCACATAATCTATCTTCTCCACAGGTATGATCTGAGTAATATTCTCAATCAACTCAGCGCCAAAATTACCATAAACCGTATCTATCAAAACAGTCTTTTCATCCACGATGAGATAGGCATTATAAGTGGTACCCCTTTTAGTCGTATAGGTATGTCCGTGAAAATGACGCACATCCCAGTCTATAACGCCAACCGAATAAATATCCGGTAATATTTTAATTACAGACATAATTCCTCCTAACCTCCTAATAACCTTGAAAGTTTTCGGTAACAATATATTCTTTAGACAATCCCAATGCCGTAAGTAGAATATTCTTCATTGCCTCAACCATTGCGGGAGGACCGCAAAGATAAAATTTTCTTTCTTTATAGTCAGGAATATTTTCCTGGATAATTTCCTTGTTTATCCGGCCGGTTAAAAATCCCTTTCCTGGCGTTGCTTCAGAAAGTATATGGATAATCCTCAATTTAGCATATTCCTTCTGCATCTTCTCAAAGTCATCTCTGAAGACAATATCCTCAACTCTACGGTTAGCATAAAGAATAACCACATCTGTGCCGGTATTTTCGTCAACAATAAATTTAGCGATACTCCTGACAGGGGTAATCCCAATGCCACCTGCTAAAAAGGCAATTTTTTGAAAAGATTCATCAAGTGTAAATTTACCAAAAGGATATTGCACCCTTATTGAATCATAGGGCTTCAAAGTATTTAATCTTTGCGAAAATTCACTCTCAGTAATTTTCTTGGTAAATTCAAGATAACCTTTCTCTGTGGGAGAATTAGAGATAGAAAGGTATCTTTTTAAGTTTGGTTTATTATCTAGAGTAACTTGTAAAAATTGACCTGCCTTAAATTCAATTTCACCTTCTATACCTAAACGAAAGCTCTTTACATTATCGGTCCTGATGAGTATCTCCTTAATTTTTGATTCTGTTTCTCTCATCTCAGTGCTATATTTTTTCAAACATATCCTTTCCTACGCCGCATTCCGGACAGACCCAACTCTCAGGCAAATCTTCAAAGGATGTACCCGCGGCAATACCTTGTGTAGAATCACCTGCTTTTGGATCATAAATATAACCACAAACCGTGCATTTATATTTATCCATTGAAACCTCCTTAAAAATAGATTATTTATTATCTTCTCATTATATTCAACTTTAAATTTTTTAATATTCTTTTCCTCCAGGTGGGGAATTGCTTTTTGTGGGCAGGCGGCCACACAACGCGCCTCACTATCACAAACCGCAGGATTTACAACTTTAGATTTCTTACAATTTTAAGGCGCCCGGATGGCAGGCCAAAACACAATGCCCACAACCAATACAATACTCCTCTAAAATCTTTGGCAACATTTTCTTTGACACGGATTAACCTCCTTTTAATTTTTTGTATTTATCTTTTTCTCTCTCACCTAGATTAAGATATAACAAAAATAAATATATGGCAATGTTTTTTATGGATTAAGAAAAATTACAAATATAACTTTTGCGCCAACTCTTTACCTGCCTGAGTAAGAAATACCTTATCGATTAACGCCGGGGTACTTTGTTTGTCTTTATTCTTTAAATTTTCTTTTAAATTCACCAGGCAATCCGCATCATATAATATCTTAAAATTTAAGGTATTGATTCT
>JAMWCK010000064.1 GCA_023819625.1 Candidatus Omnitrophota bacterium
CGACGACGACATGCCTTACGGATATGATTTTCTTCCTTTATTAAAAAAAATAAAGAAATTTAACTTTGGGTTATGTAAGATAAAATTCGACTGCTTTGTAATTTTGGATTGTTGTAGTCTTAGTCGCATCGGTCAGGTATATAAATTGAATTCTTTTAACAAGCCAATTCTTAATATTGACCATCATATAAGTAATGAAAAATTTGGGGATATAAATTGGGTAGAGCCGAATGCCTCTTCTTGTTGTGAAATGATCTACAGGCTATATAAAAGATTAGACATACCATTGGATAAGAATATTGCTATGCTTTTATATGTTGGAATCCTTACGGATACAGGCTCGTTTCGTTATTCCAATACCCGTGATCAGACTCATAAGATAACCGCAGAACTTCTGCAGCACAATTTGGATGTGGCGAAAATTTACAATCAGATTTATAACCGTATTCCTTTTGGAGAAATGAAACTATTAACCAAAATATTGCCCACTATTAGGCGCGATTATTCAGGAAAGATTGCCTTTTGTCAAATACCCCAATGTCTCTTAAGAAAACAGCGGATAAACATTGATTTAGGTGAGATTATTTTAAGTTTCTGCCGGGCAATAAAGGATGTAGAGGTAGCAGTTTTATTTAAGGAAAATTTAGGCAAAAAATCCGCGGTAAGGGTAAATTTAAGGTCACAAGGTAAAGTAGACGTAAATAAGATTGCTCAATTCTTTGGTGGGGGCGGTCACCGAACCGCCAGTGGTGTTACTATTAGCGGAACACTTGCGAGTGTAAGAAAAAGGGTATTAAAAAAAATAGAAGAATATCTTAAAAGATGAAAGTAATCTATGGATTAAGAGGAATTAAGGGTTTTAGGCATGCGGTAGTGGCTTTAGGGATTTTTGATGGTATACACCTGGGTCACTGTCGGATATTAAAGGAGGCAGTAAAAAAGGCAAAGGCAATCAAGGGCAAAACTATAGTGATTACGTTCTGGCCACATCCACAAAGAGAAAGAAGTATCTATTCCCTAGAACATCGACTAAGATTACTTAGGCAGATGGGTATAGATATATGCATTGTAATAAAATTTACTCAGGTATTTAAGAGAATTTCCCCTGAGAATTTTATCAAAGATATCTTGATAAAAAAGATCAGCCCTGAATATCTATATGTAGGAGAAAATTTTCATTTTGGAAGGGCAGCAAAAGGAGATTGTCGGCTTTTAAGAAAGTTGAGCCGCAAATATAACTTTAAGATAAAGACCTTTAAACTGCTTAAGATAAACCAACGTCCCATAAGCAGCTCCTATATCCGGCTATTAATTACCCAAGGAAATTTAAGGCTCGCCGCAAGATTGCTTTTGCGACCGGTGAGTATCCTGGGAACGGTCATTAAAGGATATTCCTGGGGTAGGAGCTTAGGATTTCCTACCGCTAATATTAACCCCCATCATGAGGTGTTGCCCCCTGAAGGCATATATGCAGTAAGAGTGATTTTTAATAAGCGGCGATTAAAAGGAGTTTGTTATATTGGTGGTAGGCCTACATTCAGACGAAAAGGTAAAAAGACTATTGAGGTTTATATCTTTAATTTTAATCAAAATATTTATGGTAAATACCTAGAGATTCAGTTTATCAAAAAGATAAGAGATGAGAAAAAATTTCCCGCCCTAAATACTTTGGTCGAACAGATCAAAAACGACATAAAAACCGCTCAAGAGATTCTTGCCCGCCACTAAAAATTACCACAACTTTTGGATATTTAGAAGCATTATAGCCACAACTCATTGTGTTTAGTTCCCTAAGAAAAATTTTTATCTTGACAAAGAAAAAAATTTTATCTATACTTTGGATACAAAGTGGATAAAAGTGGAGTAAAGTGGAGTAAATGAATTTATGTTCTACGGAGAGTATTTACATTCTATAGACCGCAAAGGTCGTCTGATTTTGCCTGCCAAAATCCGAGAAGTAGCCAAGGCCAATTTTGTAGAAAAATTTTTTATTACACGCGGGTTAGATAAATGTCTTTTTATGTTTTCTGAAGAGGAATGGCGCATGCAGGAGTCTAAATTTAAGGCAATGTCTTTTACCAAATTCGAAAGCCGTACCTTTAATCGTCTATATTTTTCTGGTGCCGTGGAAGTTGCACCGGATAAACAGGGCAGAATACTTTTACCTTCATACCTTAAGGATTTTGCCGAGATAAAAAAAGAGGTAGTAATTGTAGGTGTTTCTAATCGAATTGAAATTTGGGCAAAGGATAAATGGCAGGAATTTTACAGCAGTGCCCGGCCATCTTTTGAAGAGATTTCTGAGAAATTAATAGATTGATAATTTTATGCTTACATCCAGGTTTCATACACCGGTGATGTTAAAAGAGATTTTAGAATATCTAAAGTTATGTCCGGGGAAGATAATTGTTGATGCTACTATCGGCACAGGGGGACACAGTTTAGAGATCATTAAACATATTATTCCTGGTGGGCGAATCATAGGCATTGACCGCGATAGTGAATCTCTAGAGATGGCCAGGATGAGATTAAAAGAATTTGCGCCTAATTGCGATTTTGTGCATGGAAACTTTAGCAAAATAGATGTGATATTAAAAGATTTGGGTATCATGAAGGTAGATGGCGTATTGTTTGACTTGGGACTTTCCTCTTTTCAGTTAGAAAACGCCGAGAGAGGTTTTAGCTTTCAACGCGATGGCCCTTTAGATATGCGTTTAGACCGAATGAGTTATATCTCTGCTTATGATTTAATTAATAATCTTAACGAAGAGGAGATATCTTCAATACTTTGGAATTTTGGTCAGGAGAGATGGCATAATCGGATTGCACATCTTTTGATAAAAGAAAGAGAAAGACACCCCATTTCTACAACAAAAGAATTGACAGAAATTGTATTGAACGCCATACCTCTACGCTATCGCCATCGCTGTTATCGCATCCATCCTGCCACGCGTACCTTTCAGGCAATTCGCATTGCGGTAAACCGGGAGCTAGAGACACTAGAAGTGGCGATAGACAAGGCGCAAGAAGTCCTAAATCCTTCGGGCCGGATATGCGTAATTTCCTTTCATTCTCTGGAGGATCGGATTGTAAAATTGGCCTTTAAGAGAATGCGTGCGCAAAATTTAATTAAGATAATTACTCCTAAACCTCTTGTCCCGCGCGCAGAAGAGATGGAGACAAATCCCTCGAGCCGAAGCAGTAAATTGCGAGTAGCGGAGAAAATTTAAAGATGAAACTCTCCAAATTTATTATTAGTATAAGTCTGATTACTTTCTTTTGCCTTCTTTATGTCCATCAGCAAAGCGAAATCTTTCGCCTGGGGTATATGGCACAAAAGAAAAGTGCAGTTTTGGAAGAATTACTTGATAAAAACCACCTTTTGCGCTATAATTTAAATAAAACTACTTCTTTAGTTTTGATTGGCAATAAGATTTCGGAAAGAGTGGATTTAGAGATGCCGGAAAACTTTCATTTAGTAATTTTTCAACCGAAAGAAACAAAGGGAATTATGGCCTTTGGTGCAATTAAAAAAGAGAATCTCTTTAGCCGTCTCTTTGGAATTAAACGCGAGGCTCAGGCAAAGACAATCAATCCCTTCAACCCTTAATTCTATCTGATTGTGTATATCACTAAATATCACCGCAGACTCAATGCGGTGTTTTTCTTCTTTGTGGTTTTCTTTTTTTTATGTATTACCCGCCTTTTTTATATTCAATTTTTCCGCTCACATTATCTGGCAGGAATTGCAAAAAGACAGCAGAGTCTTTTTGTAGAATTGGAACCCCGCCGCGGTATAATCTATGATACTAACCTTAAACCGCAGGCAGTCAATATTACCGTCGATTCGCTCTTTGCCTCACCTAATGAAATTCCCGCTAAAGATAAAGAAAAGATCATCCGCGCGCTTCAGCCCATATTGAACGTAGACTATGCTTATCTAAAGGAGAGGTTGTCGCGTAATAAGTCTTTTGTCTGGCTTGCCAGAAAGATTTCTCCCCAACAGACAGAGGCGATTAAAAGATTAAAGATCAAAGGTCTAGATTTTCTTAAAGAGAGTAAACGTTGTTATCCTAATGCCTATTTGGGAAGCCATATAATCGGTTTTGCAGGTTTGGATAACGTAGGGCTGGAGGGTATTGAACTTTATTACGATAAATATCTCAGAGGAGAAAGTGGCTTTGCCGTATTTGTGCGGGACGCACGACAGAAAAAATTAGACCTTTTAGAAGAGATGGTTTTGCCTAAGGATGGTTATGATGTGGTCTTGACTATCGATGAGGTAATTCAGTATATTGCCGAGCGAGAATTAGATAAGGCATTCAAGTTGCATCATGCTCAGGGAGCCAGTATAGTAGTTTTAGACCCACATACCGGAGCAATTTTGGCCTTGGCTAATCGACCAACATTTGATATGAATGAACACACTAATGCAAGTAAAGAAATAATCCGTAACCGTGCCATTGCAGATTTATTTGAGCCGGGTTCGGTATTTAAAATTGTGACGCTTGCCGCAGCATTAGAAGAAGCAAAGGTAACTGAGGAAGACCGTTTTTTCTGTGAGAATGGTGCCTATCGTGTGGCGACCCATACGCTACATGATCATCGTCCCCATGGCTGGTTAACCTTTAGAGAAGTAATTGAACAGTCCAGTAATATTGGCACGACCAAGGTGGCGCAGATATTAGGTCCACAGACGCTTTATAGATATATTAAACTCTTTGGTTTTGGTGTAAAATTGGGAGTTGATCTACCGGGAGAGGTGGCGGGTATTACCAAAGAACCGCGGTCTTGGTCAAAGGTATCTATCGCGAATATTCCCATCGGACAGGAAGTCGCAGTTACGGCATTACAGTTAGCCTCAGCCATCGCAGTAATTGCCAACGGCGGACAGTTGATGAAACCCTTTATTGTCAAGGAAATTCGCGATAAATATGGCCAGACCATTAAAAGTTTTTCAGCCGTGCCTATCCGTAAGGTAATCTCTGTGGATACTGCCTTAAGGGCAAAAAAAATTCTTATCGGCGTAGTAGAAAAGGGCACAGGTAAACTTGCCAAATTAGAGAATTTTTCCGCTGCTGGTAAAACCGGAACAGCACAGAAATTAGAGCCGGATGGAACTTACTCTCATAATAAGTTTGTCGCTTCTTTTATTGGCTTTGCGCCCGCAGAGGATCCCCTGATTGCCATTGCCGTAGTTTTAGATAATCCCCATCCTTATTATTTTGGTGGTGTAGTGGCTGCGCCCGTATTTAAAAACGTTGCCACAGATACAATAAGGTACCTTAAAACAAGAGCTACCCGCACAGAAGAAATTTTTGCCTTAAATGAGACTAAAGGAGCTAATTAAAAAATTAAAGATATCTTTAGAAGACGACTTTGAGGTTGCGGGCATAACGTGCAATTCTAAGGAGGTTCGTCCTAATTTTGTATTTGTGGCGGTAAAAGGAACAAAAGAAGATGGACACAAATTTATTAAAGAAGCAATTAATAATGGGGCAAGGGCAGTAATAGTACAAAGCAAAGACTACAGACTAAAGAGTAGAAAAAGAGTACCGATGATTGTAGTCCAGAATACCCGTAAGGTTATAGCGGAATTGGCGTCTGAATTTTATGGAAATCCATCCAGAAAACTTAAGGTTATTGGCATTACCGGAACAAATGGCAAAACCACAGTCTCTTATCTTATTGAAGGCATCTTGAAGGAAGCAGGATTTAATCCGGCTGTGATTGGAACCATCAATTATCGCTTTGGGGATTTAGTTATGGCGGCAAAAAATACTACCCCCGGTCCATTAGAGTTACAAAGTTTATTGGCCAAGATGCTAAAAAAGGGGGTGGATTATTTAGTGATGGAGGTTTCTTCGCATGCCCTTGACCAGGAGCGGACCCGGGGCATTGATTTCTATGCGGGTATATTTACTAATCTTACCCACGACCATCTGGATTACCACAAGACGCAAGATGATTATTTTCAAGCCAAAACTAAACTCTTTAAGGGGCTTAAGAAAAAGGCAATGGCAATTATTAATCACGATGATATTTATGGCAGACGAATTGAGGCCCTTACCTCTGCCCAACTGATTACCTATGGCATAGAGAATGCTTCTGATATCATGGCCTACAATATAAATCTTAATATGACGCATACGGAATTTTGTCTTAAGGCCAAAGAAAAAGAACTTATCTTAATCACGAAATTAATTGGCAGGTACAATGTCTATAATATATTAGCCGCCATCGCATTTACCTTGAATGAAGGTATAAGTTTAGAAAAAATAAAAATTGCCTTAGAAAAATTTTCCTTCGTGCCGGGCAGATTAGAGAGAATTGATACTAAAAAGGGTTATTTTGTTTTTGTAGACTACGCCCATACTGAAGATGCCTTAAAGAATGTGCTTATTACTTTAAGGGAATTAGCCAGGGGCAGAGTCATCGTCGTTTTTGGCTGCGGAGGAGAGCGGGATAAAACGAAAAGACCCAAGATGGGTAAGGTAGTTTCTGAGCTGGCGGATTATGCGATTATTACCAGTGATAATCCACGTTCGGAGGATCCTCGACAGATAATCAGCCAGATTCAAAAAGGTATGCGCAATAATAATTATTCTATTGTAATTGACCGACGGCAGGCAATAAAGAGGTCTTTAGCCTTGGCAAAGACAGGAGATATTGTTTTAATTGCCGGCAAGGGACATGAAAATTATCAAGTCCTAAAAGACACACGTTTACCTTTTGATGACCGCAAGGTAGTGCGCGAATGTTTAAAGTTTTAGACTTATTAAAAGCTACCGGTGGGAAATTAGTCCTCGGTAAAGGAGATCCTAAAATTACCGGCATTTCCATTGATTCGCGAACACTTAAAGCCGGCGAGGCCTTTATTGCCATTAAAGGAAATAATTTTGATGGTCACGATTTTATTGAAGAGGCGATTAAAAAAGGGGCAGGTTGCATAATTAAGGAAAGAAAGGCAAAGGCGATAAAATCAGAAGTTTGTATCCTTGAAGTTGATGATACTACAAAGGCCTTAGGTGATATCGCGCGTTTCTGGCGGGCTCAGTTTAAGATACCAGTAATTGCAGTAACCGGCAGCAGCGGAAAGACTACTACTAAGGAGATGATCGCCAGCGTTTTATCTAAAAAATACAGGGTTTTAAAAAACGAAGGAACAAAGAATAATCAA
>JAMWCK010000065.1 GCA_023819625.1 Candidatus Omnitrophota bacterium
CTGGGGAATGGGAATATGGGTTATACCGCCGATATAGGCGAAGAACTCAAATTATATCCGGGAGAGGTAAAGATTATTTCGGTAAATAATCCTACGCGCATTGCCATTGGTAATCCTGAGATTGCGGATGTGATCCGGGTGACAAAAAACGAAATAACCCTTTCTCCCAAGAACGTGGGCACAACCAATTTAGTAGTCTGGGATAATTTTGGCGAGCAGTCTTATAAGGTAAGGGTTTTTGCTGAGGATATCCATGAACTGAAGCGACGCATAGATAATATGTTGAGTAAACTAAATCTTCCGGAAGTTTTTACCCAGGCAGAAGAAGAAGAAGGAAAGGTTATACTTTTAGGTCGGGTCAAAAACCCCCAGGATAGGGAGAGAATTGCCATTGCCTTAGGTGCGTTAAAAGAAAAGACCATAGATTTAATTGAAGTTAAAGAGGAAGAGGCGGTAGTGGAGATTGATGTACAGGTTTTGGAGCTAACCAAAGATGCTACACGGGTATTGGGTTTGGTTTGGCCGAGCACCTCCGCGGATCTTTCTATCCCCTTGCAGACTATTACTGAATCTACGCCGGCAAGTTCTATTCCTACTAAGTTTTCCACGCTTTTTGTGGTAGAGCAATTTACGCGCACAGCATTTACCTGGAAACTGGATGCCTTAGTTAATGAGGGTAAGGCTCGGATTCTTTCTCGTCCACGGCTTGCCTGTCAGAGTGGTAAAGAGGCAGAATTATTGGTTGGAGGAGAAAAACCGATATTTACTACTGAGGTCGCCACTACCGGTACAGAGGGAACAGAAGTAGATTATAAAGAATACGGGATAAAACTAAAGATAAGACCCACGGTAACGGGAAAAGAGCGGATAAAATTGGCTTTGAATGTAGAAGTAAGTGAAATAGGGGTTGCGGAATATATTGGCCCGGCGAGCGCGCAAACCGCCAAGGCCTATCCTTTGACTAAGCGCAGTGCCTCTACAGAACTTTTTCTTAATGACGGAGAAACGATGGCGATCGGCGGGCTAATGAAACAGAAGACTGAAGAGGATATTCAGAAAACTCCCGGCTTAGGGGATTTGCCGATATTAGGGGCATTATTTAGAAGGAGGTCCAGTAAAGTTGGCGGCGGCAGCGGAGAGAGGGGAGATGTAGAATTATTTATTACCCTTACTCCCCGAATTATCAGTGCAGAAAAGAAAGTTCCAAAACCAGAGAATATAGCCACACTCAGAGAGGCTACAGCTTTGGTTTCTTCCAGTGTGTCTGAGCCGATAGCCGCTTATGCAGCAGTTATCCAAAAACGGATCTTAGAGAATCTTACCTACCCTGCCTCTGCCCGCCAGGCAGGCTTTCAAGGAAGGACTTTATTGAGTTTGCGTCTTTCCTATAAAGGAGAACTTTTAGAGGTAAAGGTAAAATCCTCCTCGGGTTATAGTCTACTTGACGAAAATGCCCTTTCCGTAGCCCAGGCAATAACTTCTTACCCTCCCTTTCCTCCGGCGATAAAAGAAAAAGAGCTCTGGATAGAGATTCCGATAGAGTATCGTTTAGATTGAAAAATGGCCAGAAGGATTGTGATATTTAGTACCAAAGGTGGTGTAGGCAAGACTTTGCTTGCCACTAACGTAGGGGTAAGTCTGGCTAAAGACCAACGGCAGCGGGTTTTGTTGATTGATTTAGATACGCAGGTAGTCGGGGATATGGCGAGAATGTTAGATATCTCACCGCAGAAGGCAATGGTGGATTTGATTAATCTCTTAAAAAAGTATCCCCAGAGTCTTAAAAAGGAGGATTTTTTGGCTACGACTTCTTACGGCGTAGATTTTTTAGCCGGGGTTTTGCGTCCGCAACAGTCTCCACACTTAGAGCCAGAAAAAATTAAAGAGGTAATCAATTTAATGGAGAGAGATTATGACTATATTATAGTGGATGCGGGAAAGAGTTTTAGTGATTGTTTTGTCGCCACTTTAAATCTGGCAAATCTTATTCTTTTGGTGGTTACTCCGGATATCCTCTCTATATACCAGACCAAATGGGCAATTGATACATTACAATTTTTGCATTTTCCCTTGCGCATGATTAAGATTGTTTTAAACCGCGCAGAATCGGTATCCGGTATTAGTTGGCAGGAGGTAAGAGCGAGTTTGCCGGCAGAGATTATTTCCTTAATCCCTTCAGAAGGTAAGATTGCCGGGTTGGCAGTGAATCGGGGAGTGCCGGTAGTAATTGAGAATCCCCACAGCAAAATTGCCCAGGCAATCAAGAAGTTCAGTCAACAGATAGCCCAAGAAAAAAATTTATTTATGGAGAATATCCGGATAGACCAGCTGCGGCTTAAAGAACAAGTGGCGCAAAGACCACAGGAATTCTGGCAGCGTCAGGGTTTAACCGAGACCTTAGCCGAACCCACTCCCCCAGAAGAGGTAGACGAGATTATTCTCCTGAAGCGACGCATCCACAACCGCCTGATTGAGGAATTGAATCTAAAAAGGTTAGACTTAAAGGTATTTAGCGATGTCCAAAAGCTCGGGGAACTAAAGGATAAGGCAGAGATGATGGTGGCTAATTTCTTAGCCGAAGAGGCAGGGAGTTTTATTTCCTCGCAGGAAGTACGTAAAAAATTGGTGAAAGAGATTCTGGATGAGGCATTAGGTTTAGGTCCTTTAGAGGATTTATTGGCTGACCCAGAGATCACCGATATTATGGTGAATAATAAAGATGAGGTTTATATTGAGCGGCACGGGAAGATTGAACTTACCAGCAAGAAATTTATCTCTAATGAGCAGGTAAAGACGATTATTGAACGAATTATTGCCCCCATTGGCAGACGCATTGATGAATCTGTACCAATGGTGGATGCACGGCTTCCTGATGGCTCACGCGTCAATGCCATAATCCCACCACTTTCTTTAACCGGACCATCCTTGACCATCAGAAAATTTAGAAGGGAAAGGTTTAAGATCGAAGACCTAATTGCCTTAGGCACATTAAATATAAAGATGGCGGAATTTATTAAGGCCTGTGTAATTGCGCGTAAGAATATCATTGTCTCGGGAGGCACTGGCTCCGGCAAGACAACCGTATTAAATGTCTTGTCCGCCTTTATTCCTGATAATGAACGTATTGTTACAATTGAGGATGCAGCAGAATTGAAATTACATCAAGAGCACTGGATTAGACTAGAGTCCCGTCCACCGAATATCGAAGGAAAAGGGGCAATTACCATTAGAGACCTTTTTAGAAATACCTTGAGGATGCGACCGGATAGGATTATTATTGGCGAGTGTCGTGGCATTGAAACATTGGATATGCTTCAGGCAATGAATACCGGTCATGACGGTTCAATGACGACTGTTCATGCCAATTCTACGCATGATGTCTTAACCCGCCTAGACTCAATGATTTTAATGTCGGGGGTGGATCTTCCTATTCGGGCAATCCGCGAGATGATTGCCTCAGCCATTGACTTAATCATCCATACCGCCCGGCTTTCCGATGGAACACGTAAGATTGTGCAGATAACCGAGGTGGCAGGGATGAAGGATGAACTGCATATTGATTTAAGAGATATCTTTATTTTTAAGCAGATGGGTGTGGATAATCAAAACCATGTCTTAGGTGAGTTCCGGGCTACGGGTTATGTACCCTCCTTTATTGAGGAGATCCGGGTCAAGGGGATTAGTCTTACCGAAAATATCTTTCAACCTGCCTAAATAATCAAGGAACACCTTTTAGCCAATCAGGAGGGTGTTCCCTAAATATCTAAATATATGAAGATAATTAATAAAACCAAAAATAGTATTTTAGCTAAAGATGTAGTTGTTGCGGATACATTATTAAAGAGAATTAAAGGTTTGCTGGGCAGAAAGGAATTTAAGCAACCAGAAGCATTAATTATTAAACCCTGTAATTCTATCCACACATTTTTTATGCGGTTTCCTATTGATGTGTTATTTGTAGATAAAAACCACAAAGTTATAGCGGCCATCAGTGGACTTAAACCTTTTCGCCTAAGCAGAGTTTATTTTTCCAGTCATTATGTGGTAGAACTTCCTGCCGGCACCCTCGAATCCAGTGCAACCTCTAAAGGGGATAGATTAAAAATAGAAGGGGGACGTTTCTCAGCTCTACAACTTTCTGAAAAATAAAGAGATAGAGGTTAAGGTTGAGTGAGGGGAGTTTCCTGCCATAATATTTTCATTTTAACTTAACAGTGTCATACGTAATCAGTAGCTTCCGCATTAAAAACTAAATTTTTCTGTTAGATATCCTTCTTTTTTACGTCTATTATCTACGGAAAGTAAAGAGAAGAGGAGAAGTTTTATGCCCCGGCAGGCGAGATTGATTCCCGAGCAAGGGTATTTACACGTTATATGTAGAGGCAATAATCGAAAAAAACTCTTTTTTTCTCAGAGGGATTTTAAGGTTTATTACAATCTCTTAAATAAAATAAAAAAAGAGGAGTCAATTAAGATTCTTCATTATTGTTTCATGCCAAATCATACTCATTTTTTAGTGGAAGTAGGAGAATCGAGCAATCTTTCCAGATTTATAAAAAGATTAAATCTGAAATATTCTGCCTATTATAGAGAGAAACATGCTTATACAGGTTATCTCTGGCAGGGTCGTTTTAAGAGTAAAATAATAGAAAAAGATGAATATTTTATCCAATGCGGCAAGTATATAGAACTAAATCCGGTAAAAGCTAATATTGTCAGCTTACCCCAAGATTATCCTTTCTCAAGTTATCTTCATTATGCTTTAGGAATTGAAGATAAGATTATAGATGAGAATCCTTTATACCCGGATTTAGGCAAGACTCCTCTTGAAAGACAGTTAGTTTATAGAAATATGTTCATCAATGAAATTGTCGCTGAGAAGTTGAAATAGATGTATTTGTAACAGCTTGTAATATAATAAATTATAAAGCAGGGAAACGTCCCCTTTCTGCTTCACACCAGAGCCGTTTGTCGTAGAAGAAAATTTCCCTTTCGTTTATTCGCCGACAACCATATTCTAGGTCTTTAAGTAGAGGATAATCTGGCGGTGGCAAAAAGGTAACAAAAAGAAGGTCTTTTTCTATGTGGTAATGGCAATTTAAATTATAGAATTGTTCTTTAGAGAAGTCTTTGTCTTTGTATCCAGAAGGTAAAAAACGCCACCGCACATATAAATCTAGTAATCTTAAATAATAATCAAATACCCCTTTAAGATCTTCAGGCAAAGCTCCTTCTAAAGGTAGGGTTTCTTGCGAGAGAAAATGTTGAGAATCTGCCATGTAGGTAAAATACTCAATTTTTCGGCTATAATCCTGGAATCCCTCTTCTAGGTTTGGCCAATTTAAGAGGTAGTTCCCTACTATTTCCTTAGATGTCTTTTCTTCGGTGAGGTTACTTAAGATGATTAGACGCGTCTTCTCGTTAAGGGATTTTTTCAGGGCATAACCCTTGAGGGTAAGAGTTTGGTTTAAGGTTGGTTGAGATAAAGTTATCATGATCTCTGCCAGATATAAATCACCTTTTAAGGGTGGAAATTGATAGGATTTAAATTCTCCCAGGGAAATTACTTTGCGTTGATGGGTAAACTGCCAGGGCCAAAGGCCAAAGATAAAACCGTATCTTTGCCTTTCTAACTGAATAGTCTCTAAATCCTCAAATTTATTGCCGAAGAGGGTAAGTTTTGAGATCTGCTTTTCTTTTGCCTCCAGAGCTAAAATAAAAGAAAAGAATTCTTTTGTTGGTGTGTCATATCCGGGGGCCATCAAAAAGATAAAAGGTTGTTTATTAAGAAAGGATTTGTTCAGACGTCTTTTAAGATAACTTAAGGTAAGAGAAAAATCATAAGGGATGTGGGGAGTTGACCAGACAGTATGCAGTTGGCTATCTAGATAGAAGATTTCTCCTTCAGATAAGACAACCTTGATACCGCGTGCCTCCTGGAGGAGACCAGAAAAGCTACGGTAAATATCCAGGGCAATAGTTTTATTAGCCGAAAGTTCTTTCTGTAGGGTCTTTAAAATTTCCAGGGAGATTTTTTTACCCGCAAGCAATGAGAGTTCTTGTGAGGTGGAATGCAGAAATAAACCAGAATAAATTAATCCTTCAGTGAGAAACCTCAAATTTTCCTCTGGCAGTGATAGGTGGTTTCTGATGACCTCCGCCATTGCCTGACTTCCGGAAATTAAATAGTCTGCAGCTTTAAGGAGAATTGCCCCATTTGTTTCTCCTTCTTGTGGTAATTCTAAGATTTCTCGGGAAGGCAGGGGGATTTCCTGGGTTGGTAGAGGAGTAGATATAGCTGATGTGGGCCGAAGTATTGGAGTTGGCGGAGGTATCGGCAGAGGGAGGGATTCTTTTTCTGAGATAAGCTCAGGATGAGAGACGCAGAATTGGGGTTTTCTAAAGGTATATTTTCGCTTGGTACGGGGTCGACCCACGGGTTGACTTAATCCCGCGTTTTTAAGCACGGTATTTATGCTGGATTTGGACAATTTTATCTGGAATTTGTCCAGAATAAGGCGAGAGATCTGCCGGCAGCTGAGTTTAGGTTCGCTCCGCTTTTTTTCTAAAATAAATTCCAGGACTCCCGGTTTTAATTTGTAAGTTACTCCCATTTATCTCCCAATTTCTTCCAGATTGGACATTTTAATTTCAATTAAAGTATATCATAATGTCCAATCTATGTCAAGTAAAAAAGAGATAATCATAACTAACCTCCACAGGGGGGTAGGATAGCATATTTCCTCTTTATTATGGTTAAAGGCAATAATTAGGTGGTGAGGGGATAAGGGTTGGTTATTTTGCATTGCGGATTTGCATTTGTATTGCGGGTCGGCAAGAGATTTTTTGAAAGCGTTTTCTTAATCCGGGAAAAATATACTTGACACGGGGCTTGAGAGATGTTATATTTTAAGTGTCCTGCCAAATATTGGAGGTTGGGCAGGAGGATAGGCGGCAACGATAAAGGCAATTCCTGATGGAGGTCAGGATGCGCAAAGCCACGGGACGCTGTTC
>JAMWCK010000066.1 GCA_023819625.1 Candidatus Omnitrophota bacterium
TTTTTCTGGCAGAAAATGTGCGCAAAATCACCCAGGCTGATTTCGGTATAGGCCTTACGGGTATTGCCGGGCCTACGGGAGGAACAAAGAGAAAACCGGTGGGGACAGTATTTATTGCTATAGATACACCAAATAAAAAAATTTGTAAGAAATTTTATATTAAGGGCGATCGCCTGAAGGTAAGAGAAAGAGCGGCCTTAAAAGTCTTGGAGTTGTTAAATTCATTAATAAAAGTTTGATTTTGGATTTTAGAGATGAGGACATTTATTGCCATTGAACTTCCCAAAGAAATTAAAGAGACATTGGGCCTACTGCAAGAAGAATTAAAAAAAAGCGGTGCGGATGTAAAATGGGTTTCTCCTTCTAATATCCATTTAACCTTAAAATTCTTAGGTGAAATTGATGCTAAAAAATTAAATAAATTAAATGAAATTTTAGAAAACGTAGCACTTAAGCAAAGTCCATTTTCTCTTGGGATTAAAGGCATAGGTGTCTTCCCCAACTTAAATTCACCCCGCGTTATCTGGGTAGGCGTAGAGAAGGGAGATGAGGAAACAAAGAGAATTGCCGCTATACTGGAAGAGGAGATTGCCAAAATCGGTATCCCCAAAGAAAGGCGCCCATATTCAACGCATATAACTCTGGGCCGGCTGCGCTCGGGAGTAAATCGGATGAAACTTCTAGAGCAGCTAAATTACTTAAAAGATAAATCAGAAAAGATAAATTTAGAATTTACGGTAAAAAAAATCACACTTCTAAAAAGTACCCTTACTCCCCAAGGTCCAATCTATGAAATCTTAAAAGAAGCAAATCTTAAAACTACCTGAAGAATAATATTCGTATATAAGCCGGCGATAATATCATCGCTCATAATCCCAAGGCTACCTTTTAGATTTTGGAGCATTCCGCTGGGATAGGGCTTAAGCGCATCTAAGATACGAAATAAAACAAAGTCGATAATCAATAATTTTATCTCATAGGGAATAAAAATAAGTGCCAAAAGCATACCTATAACCTCATCAATGACAATACAAGGCGCGTCTTTCCTACCTAAGATTTCTTCTGCCTTTCCGGTCAGGGAAAATCCTGTAACCATAAGCACAAATAGTAATAAAATATAAAAAAGATAATTATCCTTAAAAACGAAATATAAAAATAACCCGGCTAAACTACCAAAGGTTCCAGGAATAAACGGCAGATATCCAATAAAAAAGAAACTGCTGATTATTTTAATCACAAAATTCGAAATTCGGATTTTAGGACTTAATCGAGACATTAGAGCCTGGTGATAACCTTACGGTTCTCCCAGAGATAAGAGAGGCCGGAATAAAGAGTAAGCCCCACAGTTAGAAGCATTAGCATAAATATGGTCTGCCGGAAAAATTTCTCCCAGGCGGGATTCCAGGTAAAAAAGGTAAGCATTACCTCTTTTAAGACAATAAATCCTAAAATTATAAAGATCACAACCATCTGGGATAGCGTCTTGTGTTTCCCGGCTCTCGCCGCAGAAAGGACCTTGCCTTTATTTAAGGCAAATAGGCGAAGCGAGGTAATCAATATTTCCCGTGAGACAATAATTACAAACATCCAGGCCTCAATTAACTGCATCTGCACAAATGCAGCAAAGGCAGCCAGAACCAGAATTTTATCAGCAATAGGGTCCATCAACCGTCCAAAATCCGTCACTATATTTTTCTTCTTTGCTATCTTGCCATCAAAAAAATCCGACAATGCGGCAAAGATAAAAATAGACAAACTCACAATCTTTGCCCAGAGCCCATGGGCAAATAAGAAAAACATAAAGACAAAGGTAAGAACAATTCTTAAAAGGGTAATGCGGTTGGCAATATTCATTCTATCGCTTCTGCTACTAAATCATATTCCAGGGTATCTATAATTTTTGCCTTGATGATTTCACCACAAGAAAGTGGCCTTTTAGAATTTACATACACCAGACCATCTACTTCAGGGGCATCATATTGGCTGCGACCAAGATAAAAATCGTTTTTCTTTTCTTCGATAAGCACTTCAATAAACTTGCCGAAAAATTTTTTGTTTAACTCCTCAGAGATCTTCTGCTGTTTGGACATCAACGTATTAAAACGCTCTATCTTTATCTTTTGTGGAATCTGGGGGGTAAAACTATATGCGGGAGTGCCTTCTTCGCGTGAGTAAATAAAGGCACCTAATCTTTCGAATTTTGCCTCCTGAATAAAATTAAGTAATTCCTCAAATTCTTCTTCGGTCTCAGAGGGAAAACCGACAATTAAAGATGTCCGGATCGCAACTTGCGGTATAATCTTACGGATTTTTTCTAATAAACGCAAAATCTCGTCTTTAGAGGTTTGTCGCTGCATCAATCTCAAAATACGGTTATTAATGTGTTGTAGGGGGAGGTCTATATACTTACAAATTGTTGGCGTGTCGGCAATCACTTTCAATAATTCATCCGTAATCCGTGTGGGATAAAGATAAAGCAAACGAATCCAACGGATATTTTTGGCTAAATTGGTTATCTTTCTTAAAAGTTCGCTTAATTTTAAGGTTCCGTATAAATCTATACCGTATCCCGTAATATCCTGACCAATGATATTTAACTCAGAAATTCTACTTCGGTTAAAGCCATTTATTTTCCCTAAAATAGAATCCATAGGAAGACTCGTAAATTTTCCTTTGATTTTAGGGATGACGCAATAACTGCAATTATTAAGGCATCCTTCGCAAATCTTAAGATAGGCGTAATACTTCGGGGTAAGAGGGAATCTTTGTAAGGAGTGATTCAGGGAAACCCTACCTATAAAAGCGTCTACTTCAGGAAATTCTCTTAGTAAAATGTCTTTATAACGTTGGGGAAGACAGCCTAAAATAATAATTTTTTTTAAACTTCCTTTTCTTTTTAACTCAATCAAATCCAATATCGCATCTATGGATTCTCTCTTGGCATCCTCAATAAAGGCACAGGTATTCAGTATCGCTATATCGGCTTTATCTAAATCTACAATGGAGTACCGTTTACTTTTAATTCTGGCTAAAATACTTTCTGAATCAACGAGATTTCTTGGACAGCCTAAACTTAAGATTCCAATTTTAGGTTTGTTAGGTGGTTTTATAGATTTCATTGTGGGACCCTTAATCCCTCTTCTTTGGTAATAACAATATTCTTCAATACCTGACCTTTCCTGCCCAAGGGCGGAATAACTTTATTGTTTAATTCTATATCAACCCCGCCGGCATTACCGAGAGAGAAATCTATCCTTTCCTTTGCCTGCCAGGTTTCAAATTTACCCTTTTTTAAGATATTACGGAAAACTAAGCGACCATCAATCTTTACGCTCACCCAGCAGTCCTCTTTTGCCCGCAGGCTAAGGCGAATAACAGAAGGAATTGCCTGTGGGGGTATATTTTCAACTTTTTGCCTCTCGTGCGG
This sequence comes from Candidatus Omnitrophota bacterium, assembly GCA_023819625.1. Classification (GTDB taxonomy): domain Bacteria; phylum Omnitrophota; class Gorgyraeia; order Gygaellales; family Profunditerraquicolaceae; genus JAMWCK01. The sequence goes on from JAMWCK010000066.1 coordinate 3,428, forward strand.
TTTCTTGGTAAGATTAATTCGTGAAGAAATGAATTTACCTAAGGCAAAAAGGCAGGCAAATAAGAAAAATGCCAAAACAATACTCAAAATTATCCTCTTTATCTTTAAGCCACACAATAGTCTTAACTTTCCATAGGTAGTTCTTAAGAACATTGGGGGGGTATGTCTCGTATCTAAGGCAGAACCTCCCGGAATAATTTTTACCCCTTCTTCAGGAAGGTGGTAATTGGCAAGATAATCCTCTGGATCAAGTCCAAGAAATTTACCATAAATCTTTAAGAAGCCCTTTAGATACACCGGGCTTAAATCAATTGTCTGGTTCTCTTCAATGGCTTTTAAGATACTTAAGTGTATTTTGGTTTTTTTGTGCACCTCTTCTAAAGTTAGCCCCTTCTGAAGACGTATTTTTTTTAGCCTTTCTCCTATTCTCTCCATCAGACATTATCCTCTTTATGTTTTTCCGACGGTTGTTTTTTAAGCCAGGGGGTTCTATCCACCAAGATCCTGCGCGGCTTACTTCCTTCAAATGGGCCGATCAGACCTTCCTGTTCCATCATATCAATTATTCGTGCGGCGCGGGTGTAACCTAAACGCATCCGCCTCTGTAAAATCGATACAGAAGCCTGATTGCTTTCCATAATCACCCTCACTGCTTCATTATAGAGCTCATCTTTTTCACCCGCTGCCACCTCAGATCTGGCTTGCTCCTTTAAAATCTCTTCATCATAAAGCGGCTGAGCTTGGGATTTAATAAAATCTACTACCCGCTCAATCTCTTTATCCTTAACAAGTGAACCCTGGATGCGTATCAACTTGGATTCTCCCGGCCTTAAAAAGAGCATATCACCCTTTCCTAAAAGCTTATCCGCGCCGTTCATATCCAATACTGTGCGGGAATCTACTTTTGAGGCCACCTTAAAAGAGATCCGTGCCGGTAGATTTGCCTTAATTACACCTGTAATCACATCCACTGATGGCCGTTGTGTGGCTAAAATTAGATGTATTCCTACCGCCCGTGAAAGTTGTGCCAGGCGTGTTACTGCACCCTCAATCTGGTCACGGGTAATTGCCATAAGATCTGCAAACTCATCAATTACTACCACAATATAGGGGAGTCTTTCCTGTTTTTGGTTATATGCTTCGATATTCCTAACCCCTATTCTTGCCAGAAGTTCATAGCGGTTCTCCATCTCATTAACTACCCAATTCAAACCCACCATTGCCTTTTTTGGATCATTGACCACCGGACATAAAAGATGGGGCAGACCATTAAAGGGTGCCAGTTCTACCATCTTGGGATCAATCATTACAAACTTCAACTCTGCGGGTGTATTTTTATAAAGCAAAGATAAAATTAAAGAATTCACACAGACGGTCTTACCTGAGCCGGTAGTACCAGCAATTAAAAGATGGGGCATCTCGACCAGATCCGTAACTACAGGGGTGCCGGCAATATCCTTACCCAAAGCCAGGGGCAATTTTGATTCGGACTTTTGAAATTCCTCTGAGGCTAACACCTCTTTTAAGTAGACAAAACTACTCTGGGTATTGGGCACCTCCACACCCACTCTGCCTTTACCCGGTATGGGCGCGATAATCCTTACCGACTGTGCCTTCATGCTCAAGGCGATATCATCACCTAGAGCTACAATACGGTTTAATTTCACCCCTGGCGCAGGTTCCAGTTCATAACGGGTAATCACCGGCCCTCGTTCAATATCGGTAACCTTAGCAGAAATACCAAAGTCCTCTAAGGTCTCTTCTAAGATCCGCGCTGATGCCTGGAGGTCTTCCTTGATTTGTCTGGCCTCAAGTGGTGGAGGTGAATCTAATAAATCTAAGGAAGGTAGTTGGTAATCTCCTATTTTTACTTCTTGAGGTTTTAATTTTGTTAATTTAATTTCTTGAAGGGGCGTCTTGATTTGAATCTTGGGTTTAAGGGAAGGTTGTGGTTTTGTCTCTAAAACAATTGGTTTTTTTATAACCTTTTCTTCTTCCGCAAATAAATTTTTATTATTAGTAGTAATTTTGACCTTTCTGCGTTGAATTAAAAAGGACCTCGCAAGTGTCCGAATTTTATTTGCCACAGTTAAAAATAATCTTGAGATTAAAATCTCTGTAACCAAAGCAAGTGATAGGACAATAAAGGTAATAAAAATAATATAACCTCCTAAGTGGCCGAAATAAGAAACAACTATCCGAGAAATAACTGCACCCAGAAAACCTGCCGCATTAAAGCGGAGGTATTCATTTAAATTAAACATTCCGATAAGCGAACTGATGGCAACCAATAAAACCAAAATTCCAAATATACGGGGGGCATTCAAATAAGGGGGAGCGTTCTTAAAAAACTTTATACCAAATAAAATGATTAGTAGCGGAATAAGAAAACTTGCAAATCTGCCAAACAAAAACACAATTACCCCCCCAAGGTAAGCGCCAAATATACCCAGGAGATTTTTGGGTGGAAGATGAGGATGGGAGGTGTAAAACCTAAGGTCTAAGTAATCAAATCTGATCAGGCTAACTAAGAACATTAGACCCAGCGCAAATAAAACGACGCCCTTAAGTTCATTTAACCTTCTGTGTCTCATTATTTATCAACTCTCTTCTGCCTGCTTTTTGCTTAAGCTAATTCTACCCAACTCATCTATGCCAATTACCTTTACCCTAATCTCATCTCCAACCTTCACCTCGTCATTGATATTACGGATGAAGTGATTGGCTAATTCCGAAATGTGCACAAGCCCTTCTTTATCCGGACCAATCTCACACAATGCCCCAAAAGGCATAATCCGCTTTACCTTAACCTTATAAATCTGACCTACCTGTACATCCTCGGTGATTGCCTTAATCATCGCAATTGCCTCTTTAGACTTAGCCACATCCGTTGAGCCTACCATAACAGTCCCATCATCCTGAATATCAATGGTCACCTGGGTTTGGGCAATAATCTTCTTTATCGTCTTTCCACCCGGACCAATCAATTCACCAATTTTTTCTGGATTTACCTTGATGACTTCAATGCGCGGCGCGTAAGAAGATAACTCTGCCCGCGGTGATTTTAATGCCTCTTTCATCTTTTCTAAAATCAGCAATCTTGCCTCTTTTGCCTGGACAAGACACTTCTCTAATAAGTCTAAATCAATACCATCTATCTTTAAATCTAACTGCACTGCCGTAATCCCTGTCTTGGTTCCAGCAATCTTAAAATCCATATCCCCAAAATGGTCTTCTAATCCGGCAATATCGGTTAATATTGCTACCCTATTGTCTTCTTTGATTAACCCCAAGGCCACACCTGCCACCGCATCTTTTATGGGCACGCCGGCGTCCATTAACGAAAGGGTTGCCGCGCAGACCGTCGCCATACTCGATGAACCATTGGATTCTAAAATTTCCGAAACCACTCGAATAACATAAGGAAATTTTTCTTTCGGGGGCATTACCGCCAGAAGTGCCCTTTCGGCTAATGCCCCGTGGCCAATCTCGCGACGTCCTGGCCCACGGATCGGAGCAATTTCTCCTACACTAAATGGAGGAAAACTATAATGTAGCATAAAGGATTTATATTTTTCACCTTCTA
>JAMWCK010000067.1 GCA_023819625.1 Candidatus Omnitrophota bacterium
GAGACTGAGGAGCAGTTCATTTATAAGACGCGCAAAAAGGCATTAGGTCCGTTTAAGAAAGAAATTATGCGCTTATCCAAGGAAATCCGCGAGGCGATTGCCAAAGAAATTGAAGAAAGATTTGATTTTCTCTTTAAGCAATTAAATTCTGTAAATAATAAGGATTTAGTAGATAAATATGTAAGCTTAAAAAGGGTAATCAGGCGTAAGCGCCAGGAAGACACCGGCATAGAGCATACACATGAAGGAGCAGATTGATTAACGGAGGCGAATGTGCGAAGTTTCGCTTCGCACATTCGAAGGGGCAAAAACAACGCCTAAACTTAAGAGGTGAATGATGCGTTCCGATAAAATTAAAAGGGGATTGGAAAGGGTACCGCACCGCGCACTCTTATATGCCACGGGATTAGCGAGAAAAGATTTGGGACGGCCTTTTATCGGCGTGGCAACTTCTTTTACAGATTTGATTCCCGGACATATTGGGATGCGGGATTTAGAGCGCTTTATTGAGAGAGGAATTTGTTTTGGTGGTGGAGTTCCATTTTTCTTTGGTGTTCCCGGAATCTGTGATGGAATTGCTATGGGGCATTTGGGAATGTGCTACCCTTTAGCACTGCGCGAACTCGTGGCAGATACCATTGAGATTGTCTGTAATGCCCATCAATTAGACGGAATTGTCTGCCTTACCAATTGTGATAAGATTACTCCGGGGATGATTATGGGTATTGCACGTTTAAATATCCCGGCAATTATAGTTACTGCCGGACCAATGCTTTCTGGTCGTTACAACAAAAGAAAACTTGCCTTTGTACACGATACCTATGAGGCCTTGGCCCGGGCAAAAAAAGGAGAGATTTCACCTAAGGAATTAGCCTGTCTTGAGATGGAGGCTTGTCCAACTGCAGGTTCATGCCAGGGATTATATACGGCAAATACCATGGCCTGTTTAACGGAAGCTATAGGTTTGTCTTTACCGGGTTGTGCAAGCAGCCTGGCGGTTTCGGCTAAGAAACGTAGAATCGCCCAGGCGAGTGGTGAACGTATTGTGGAGTTAGTCAGAAAAAATATTACTCCGCGAAAGATTATCACCAAGGGGTCTGTTGAGAATGCGATTGTCGTAGATATGGCTTTGGGTGGTTCAACAAATACGGTTTTACATTTAATGGGTATTGCGCATGAAGCAGGGATAAAATTAACCCTTAATGATTTTGAGCGCATCGGTAAAAATATACCTCATATCACGAATTTGGAGCCAGCGGGGCCATATTTTATGGAGGATTTAGAATATGCCGGAGGAATCCCCGCAGTATTGAAACGCCTAAAGCACAAGTTAAATAATTGTTTGACCTTAAGTGGCAAGACGATTTATGAAATTACTAAAGAGGCAAAAATCTTTGATGAAGAGGTGATTCGGCCATTTAATCGCGCATACCATCCGCAAGGAGGCATTGCGGTGCTTTATGGTAATCTTGCCCCTGATGGCGCAGTGGTGAAACAATCAGCAGTTAGCCCGAAGATGATGAAATTTATAGGAAAGGCACGCGTGTTTGACTGCGAAGAAGAGGCGATGCAGGCGATTCTCAACCGGAGAATTAAAGAAGGGGATTGCGTGGTTATCCGTTATGAAGGACCAGCCGGCGGTCCGGGGATGCGGGAGATGCTTGCTCCAACTTCGGCAATTGTGGGTATGGGCTTAGCAGAATCCGTTGCCCTGATTACTGATGGTAGATTCTCGGGTGGCACAAAGGGTCCTTGCATTGGACACATTTCCCCGGAGGCCGCCGCAGGAGGACCGATTGCGATTTTAAGAGACGATGATATAATTGATATTGATATTCCGAGAAGGAAAATAGAAGTCAAGTTAACTAAGGCCCAGATACAGGAGAGATTCATGACTTGGAGACCAATTCCGCCAAAGATCAAGCGCGGTTATTTAGCCAGATATTCTAAATTGGTCAGCTCAGCTAATCAAGGTGCCGTCTTATAAGAGATAAAAGTTTCGTTATTGGTTTTAACGCAATAATTTAATAACGCAAGTGATCCGATAATAAAGATACAATTTTAATTAAAAATGACGGGTGCAGAGATTTTAATTGAATGCTTAAGGCGGGAAGGGGTAAAGGTGATGTTCGGCTATCCCGGAGGCGCGGTCTTACCCATATTTGATAAGCTCTATGATGCCGACATCAAATTCATCCTTACACGTCACGAACAGGCTGCCGCCCATGCTGCGGATGGCTATGCCCGGGCAACGGGTAAAGTTGGGGTTTGTATCGCTACCTCTGGTCCGGGCGCTACTAATTTAACCACGGGTATTGCTACAGCTTATATGGATTCTATTCCCCTCGTGGCAATTACCGGGCAGGTGAAGACCTTTTTAATCGGCAATGATGCCTTTCAGGAAGCAGATGTTACCGGTGTTACCCGGCCAATTACCAAGCATAATTATCTGGTGAAGAAGACCGAGGATCTAGCACGGATTATTCGCGAGGCATTCTACATTGCCTCCACGGGTCGGCCGGGTCCGGTGCTTATTGATATCCCGGTGGATGTGCAGCAGAAGGATGTAGAATTTATCTGGCCAAAAGAGATAAATATTCGTGGCTATAAACCGACACTGTTTGGCCATCCCGGACAGATCAAAAAGGCAGCCAAACTTATTGCCCAGGCCAAAAGACCAATTATCTATGCGGGAGGAGGAGTTATTTCTGCGGGAGCGCATCAGGAATTAAAGGCCTTAGCCGAGAAGATTCGGGCACCGGTGACGATGACCCTTATGGGCTTGGGTGGTTTTCCGGGGGAACACGAACTATCCTTAGGGATGCTGGGTATGCATGGAACCGCTTATGCCAATCATGCAATCATGGAGGCAGATTTGATTATTGCCTGTGGTGCCAGGTTTGATGACCGCGTTACGGGAAGACTTGATGCCTTTGCACCTCATGCCAAGATTATCCACATTGACATTGACCCTGCTTCAATAAGTAAAAATGTGAAAGTAGATGTCCCCATTGTTGGAGATGCTAAGAATATTTTAGGTCAATTAATAGAAGAAATTAAAAAACTGCCCGATACCCGCGATTGGTTAAAGACTATTGAGCAATGGAAAAGGAGACATCCTTTAACCTATAAGGATAAGGATGACGGTAAAATTAAACCGCAATATGTTATTGAACAACTCTATTACCTTACCAAAGGAGAGGCGATTATTGCTACTGAGGTTGGGCAGAATCAGATGTGGGCTGCGCAGTGGTATAGATATGAGTATCCGCGCACCTTTATCTCCTCAGGTGGGTTGGGAACGATGGGCTTTGGTTTTCCCGCCAGTATTGGGGCTAAGGTGGGTAATCCTGATAGACAAGTTTTTGATATTGCCGGTGATGGTTCAATTCAGATGAATATCCAGGAACTTGCTACTTGTGTATGTAATAAGATAAACGTGAAGGTGATAATTTTAAATAACGGTTATTTAGGCATGGTTAGGCAGTGGCAGGAGTTATTTTATAAAAAACGTTATTCCCACACCTGTTTATATAATCCTGATTTTGTGAAGCTAGCAGAGAGTTATGGCGCAGTAGGGATCCGTGTGGTGAAAAAAGAAGAGGTGTGTTCGGCTTTAGAAAAGGCACTCTCCATAGACAACACCGTGTTTATTGATATTCATATCGACCCCGAAGAAAATGTTTTTCCCATGGTCCCTGCTGGTGAAGCAATAAATAGAATGATTGGGGGTATGGCGTAGTTATATTTGGAGGTGAGACCTCCGAATATATTGGAATATAAAAAATTATGAAACATATAATTTCGGTTTTAGTTGAAAATAAACCCGGGGTTTTAGCGCGTATTGCCGGTTTATTTAGTGCGCGCGGTTATAATATTACCTCCTTGGCAGTTTCGGAGACTTTAGATTCTGAGACCTCTTATATGACGATGGTGGTGGAGGCTGAGGATGAGCGGGTCTTAGAACAGATAAAGAAACAGCTTAATAAACTCATCGATGTAATTACGGTTACAGACTTTACCAAAAGAGAACACGTGGAAAGAGAGCTTATCCTGGTAAAGGTAAATTGCTCAACCAAAGACAAAGAAAAATTAGAGACTGTTTTACGGAAATTCTTAGGGAAGTTAATTCAACATAAAGAAAATATCGCGATTATTGAAGCGGTGGGTGAGCAAGAACAGATCAAGAATTTATTAGAAAGTTTAAAGCCATTCGGAATTAGGGAATTGGTTCGCACGGGAAGGTTGGCGATCGCTTCCACATAAAAAGACTGATAAGGAAGTTAATTTTTGGAGGTCTCACCTTGAATATATCAAATGAATAGAGTTTGCGTTTACCCTGTAGTGTTTAGCGCAAAATAGGCACATTTCCCGATTCTTTCTTCCGTTTTATTCGTTAATCTAGAGGGAAGTTTAGTAAATAATCAGAAGGAGGAAAGAGATGGCAAAGATTTATTATGATCAGGATGCGGATCTAAGTTTATTAAGAGATAAGACTACCGCAATCATCGGTTATGGTATTCAAGGACGTGGCCAGGCACTTTGCCTTAGAGATTCGGGTTGTCGTGTGGTAATTTCTGAATTAGAAGGTACCCCGAATTTCCAGCAGGCCAAAGAAGATGGTTTTGTTCCTGTTCCTGCACAAGAGGCAGCGCGGGCAGCTGATCTCATTCAGATTCTAACCCAGGACCATGTGCAGGCTAAGGTCTACCAGGATGGCATTAAGCCCCATCTAAGCAAAGGCAAGGCCATAATGTTTTCGCACGGTTTCAATATCCGTTTTAGACAAATAAAACCCCCAAAAAATATAGATGTGGTTATGGTTGCGCCTAAAGGTCCTGGGGCATTAGTGAGGAAGATGTATACCGAAGGAAAAGGGGTCCCTGCCTTGTTGGCAGTCTTTCAGGATTACACGGGCACCGCAAGACAATTAGCCCTGGCTTATGCTAAGGCCATTGGTGCTACGCGCGCCGGAGTAATTGAAACCACCTTTGCCGAAGAAACCGAGACCGACCTTTTTGGTGAGCAGGCAGTACTTTGTGGCGGAGTTACGGAATTGATTAAGGCCGGTTTTGATACTCTAGTTGAAGCGGGTTATCAACCAGAGATTGCCTATTTTGAGGTTTTACACGAATTGAAACTCATCACTGACTTGATCCAGGAATATGGTATCAGCGGAATGCGTCGGCGCGTCTCAAATACTGCCTGTTATGGCGATTTAACCCGGGGTCCAATGATTATCACCCAAAAGACGCGCAAGACGATGAAAAAGATTTTAAAAGATATAAAATCAGGTAAATTCGCGCGGGAATGGATCAAGGAAAATGAATTAGGTAGAGCGAATTTTAACTCTTTATTGGAACAGGCAGATAAGCATCCTATTGAAGAAGTGGGAAAAAGGTTGCGTCAGATGATGCCCTGGATGTATAATAAAACGTAAAATTCAAATATGCCAATAGAGATTATTAGAGAAAAGATTACTCCAGATAAATTAAAAAAACTCTGTGAAGATTCTTTTGGCAAGACAATAAAGATTGTTGTGGATATTGACAGAGGGATTTTAGCCGCAGGTGGAGAATTACATGCTGATGAGGAGGCAATACTTTTAGAAGATGGCTCGCGGCAGGAGGCGCTCTGGGGAGGCAATTTCTATCCCTACAAAAGCGCGGAGGAGCGAATTGAGTATTTGGCATTGATTAACATTCGGCCTACACAGGGAAACAAGAGTATGAAGATAGAAGACACAACTATTCGCGCCAAGTTCCGCTCTATTTGCGAAAAGCTACTCTTAGGACAAGATGAACAAATGGCATAAGACAATAACCAAAGAGAAATGGGCTGGGTTTTCTCTTAAAGAGCAGATTTTAATGATTGGTTCAGAGATTTTAAGGGCAAAGAATTGGCTGGAGCACAAAGATATAGAAACAACCCTTATCTGTTATGAAAGGGCAATGGAGTTAATCGATTTGACTGTTACGCAGGGAGATTTAAGTTTAAAGATACGCAAACTCCTTCTTCAATTACGCGAAGCAATCGGATTTCTTTATCTAAAAGAATCTGGAGATCCTTCTTTATGTCAAATATTCTATAATGAGTTAATCTCATTGGTTTCTTAAAAATGGAAAAGATAATAATTTTCGATACGACATTAAGGGATGGAGAGCAGGCGCCGGGTGGCTCAATGACCGCGGCGCAAAAACTGGAGGTTGCCTTTCAGTTAGAAAGACTGGGTGTAGATGTAATTGAGGCAGGGTTTCCTATTGCCTCACCCGGAGATTTTCAGGCGGTAAAAGTTATCTCCCAAAATATAAAAAGACCTATTATTTGCGCTTTAGCGCGTTGTCTAAAACAGGATATTGAAGTTGGGCAGGCGGCGATTAAAAAGGCAAAACATCCGCGTTTGCATATATTTTTGGCTACCTCAAAGATTCACCTTAAATATAAATTTAGAAAGGCAGAGGATGAGATTTTAGAGATTGTTAAGGATTCAACGCGCCAGGCAAGAAGACTTTGTAGTGACATCGAGTTCTCTGCTGAAGATGCAACGCGTAGTGAGCGCGATTTTCTTTTTAAGGTCATTGAGACCGCCATCAATGAAGGAGCCAGCACAATAAATATCCCTGATACTGTTGGTTATAGTTATCCCCAGGAAATCTATAGTTTGATTAAAGATATCAGAGATAATGTTGCGAATATAAATAAGGCAATAATTTCCATTCATTGTCACGATGATTTAGGTATGAGTGTGGCCAATTCTCTTTCTGCAGTTTTGGCCGGCGCCCGCCAGGTGCATTGCACCATTAACGGTATAGGTGAGCGTGCAGGTAACGCGGCTTTAGAAGAGGTGGTAATGGCGATCAAGGTACGGACTGATGTCTTTGGGGATTTCTTTACCCGGATTAATACCCGGCAGTTATATCGGACCTCACGGTTAATTTCCAGCATCACGGATTTTATTGTGCCTCTAAATAAGGCGATTGTCGGCAAAAATGCCTTTCGACATGAGGCAG
>JAMWCK010000068.1 GCA_023819625.1 Candidatus Omnitrophota bacterium
CTGTCTTTAAGAATGCAGCCGAAACGAACCTTAAAGGCATACTTCAGTATCTTGACGAACCCTTGGTCTCCCGTGATTTTTACGGTTCGCAATATTCCTGTATCTTTGACGCGGAGTTGACCAAGGTCATCGGCACAAGATTAGTCAAGGTTATGGGTTGGTACGACAATGAGTGGGCATATTCCTGTCGTGTTGTTGACCTATGTGAATATATTATTAAACAAGGCATATAGGATTTTATATTGGGTTTGTCTTTGGGGTTTGAAGAAGAGCGATGGCCTCATCGCTCTTTTTTATTAATGAGAACTGAGGAACTGATGGATACCATGCTTACCAATCGGCAGGGTGTCCCCTAAAAGTAAGAAGGTAGTATAATTTTAAGATATTTGATATAATCACCTAGCTTAAGGGGACACCCTTGGCTTTGGCAGATGGGTGTCCCTGCTTTGGATGGAAGGGTATCTTTGAGAGTTGAGAGTTATTGATGAATAAAAATATTATGATAAAATAGAAATAGTTGGAGGGGATGTCAATAAAATGTCTTCGGTAGCAATAATATATATCGTGACCGCAATTGTGAGTATATTAGTTGGTTTATTGTTATTCAACTTAACAAAATTGTCGGTCCAAGTGAAGACAGATACTGAGGATAAAACAAAAAGGCAAGGATTTCTTAATTCCGGCAGTGGAGGTGATGAATCTATAAGGCAGATTCTTGTAGAAGAAATAAATGAAATAGCAGATTTGCGTTCGATTCCCAATGAAACCATTAAAAAATTATCGGATGTCTTTAGCCGTGAGCTACAAAAGAGAATAGATTTTACGACGCAGGAATTGAGAAAAAAATATGAAGCGACTATCAACGAAGAAAGACAAAATAAAGAAATTGCCTGGAAGAAGTATAAGAAGGTACTCGGCGACAAGGAAAAGACAGAGGCAGTGATACGCAGTGTTGCAGAGGGTCTGGTTGTGGTAGATGCACAGGGCAAGGTGATTATGATGAATCCGGCCGCGGAAAAACTTTTAGGTGTTTCCAAGAAGGAAAAGTTCGGGAAGGCCCTTTTAGATAATCTTAAGGAAGAACATATGATTTCTTTGGTTAAGGGCACCGCAGAGAAGGATGAAAGAGAAATAGAATTAGTTAGTAGACGAGATGATACTAAAAAGATCTTAAGGGCAAGTAGTGCAGTGATAGAAGATGAAAATGGCCAGACCATTGGTATGGTTTCTGTTTTAAGTGATATTACTAAACAAAAAGAGTTAGATCAACTCAAAGACAATTTTGTCGCGAATGTATCTCATGAATTACGCACACCTTTAGTAGCAATTGACAAATCTCTCTCCTTGATACTTAACAGAAGTGCAGGGGAAATTTCTCCTACCCAGGAAGAATTTCTTTCTATTGCCCAGCGTAACCTTAAGAGGTTAAGTCTTTTGATTAATGATTTACTTGACCTTTCTAAATTGGAGGCAGGCAAAATGGAAATTAAACGCCAGCCTTCATCAATTGAAAAAATTATTGAAGAATCCATTGAAGGTTTAAATACCTGGTCAGAAACAAAGTCGATTAAGATTACACAGAGAATTCAAGAGGGGCTACCCCAGGTTAATATAGACCCAAATAGAATAATTCAGGTTTTAAATAATCTTATAGGTAATGCCATTAAATTTACTCCTCAGAATGGAAAGATTACGGTTGAGGCAAATTTTAATAAAGAGAAACAAGAAATTGAAATTAGCGTTCAGGATACAGGAATAGGGATACCTAAGGAAAATCTTAACAAAATTTTCGATAAATTTTTTCAGGTAAGCGAGAGGGCACCTACGGATATAAGTGGCACAGGCATAGGATTATCTATTGCCAAAGAAATTGTAGAATTACACGGTGGCAGGATATGGGCAGAGAGTCAGGAAGGGCAAGGAGCAAGATTTATTTTCACATTACCATTAAATTAGAAAGAGGAGGAGGAATTAATTTATGGAGAACAAAAACATTAAAGTACTGGTGGTTGATGATGAGGTTGATTTTAGACGGTTGATGACGTTCTGGCTTCAATCCAAGGGTTATTCGGTTTTAGTGGCATCTGATGGTAATAGTGCCATTCAAATAGTAAAAGAGGAAAAACCAGATGTTGTTTTTATGGATTTGAAGATGCCGGTTATGGATGGGGTTGAGGCAATTAAAAGAATAAGACAATTTGATAAAAAACTGCCTATAATAATTATCAGCGCACATCTGGATGATCCTAAGGAAAATGAAACTCTGCCTTATGGAATCTCTGGGATATTTTATAAAGGCAAAGACTTTGATACGGAAGGATTACCTTTATTGGAGTCGGTTTTAAGGACACATAAGCAACTTAAAAAATAATCAAAGTCTAATCAGTAAAAATAGTTTTGTAAAATCCACTCAAAGTAGATTTTTTTACTTGACAAAATCAAATTTTGTGTTATAGATGATGGTATATACCAGAATTCTGGGAATTACTATAACTTTATAATTTTTGAGAAGTTAAGGTGTAGAAAAGGTAATATGTAATTTAACAAACTCTTTAGAAAGACGGTTCCCTTAAGTTTATCTAAAAGAGGGTAAGAGAATGAGAAGGAAAAATAACCGACATAATAAAATGATTTCCGTAAAACAGATTATGCAGAAATATAATGTAACTTATCAGACAGTAAATCACTATACAGATTTTGGATTGTTACCTGTGACGTTAAAAAAAGGAAACATGCGCTTTTACGATAAAGACGTGGTAGCAAAGAGAATGGAGAAGATAAGGGAATTAAGAGAGGAAGGTTATACCTTACGTCTGGTGCGCAAGAAATTAATGGGAATTTAATTCAAAAATAAGCCTTTGAATTACAAGAAGATAATGATACTAAGGTATAAAAATAAAAGAGGATTAGAAAAATCCTAAGAGGGCCTAATTTCCGTGAGGAATTGGGCTTTTTATTTTTTAGGGATAAAATAAAACATGAGTTATTTCAAAGTATTAGGATTTAATAAAGAGCCATTTTCTACCAGTCCAGACCCTGAATTTTTCTATTTATCTAAAGAACACGAGACTGCCCTGACCAATATTTTAATTGAACTTCGGCTTAAAAGAGGGCTATCCGTTATCTTAGGAGATGTAGGGACAGGTAAGACCACCCTTTCCCGAAAACTTATACAGGAACTAAAGGAAAGAGAAGATTTTATCTTCCATATAATTTTAGACCCTTCCTTTGAAAATGAACATCTCTTTCTTACGTCGTTACTGAGAAATTTTGAGATTAGTCCTGCAAGAGGTAATTTTTCTAATGGGGTTAATATTGGTAATGGCAGTCAACCTACAATCTTAGACTTAAGAGAATCTCTGGAGAGATTTCTTTTTCAAAAAGGCGTAACGGAAAATAAGACCGTTACCCTTATAATTGATGAGGCGCAGAAATTAAGCGAGGATTCCTTAGAGGTGTTGCGCGTCCTTTTAAATTACGAAACAAATGAATTTAAGCTTTTGCAGTTGGTCCTTCTCGGTCAGTTGGAATTGCATTCAAAGATAATGAATATCCCTAATTTCTTTGACCGCATCAGCTTTAAGTATACCTTAAACCCCTTAGATTTTGATGAAACAAAGGAGATGATTCAATTTCGCATCAAACAGGCAGGCTATACGGCAAATATGCATTTGTTTTTAGATGAGGCAGTAAGGGAAATCTATCAATATAGTCGTGGCTATCCCAGAAGAATAACCCTGCTTTGTCATAAGGCATTAAAGAATTTGGTATTAAAGAATAAGTTTGTAGTTGATGCAGGGATTATTCGGGAATTGATTGATGAGGAGATAAAATCCGGATGGCACAAACGCGACCTCTTAGCCCAGAAAAACAGCTATTAAAATTAATTGAGGATTCGAACTCAAAGACCTCAGCGGTCAGCGTAGAGGCGATTAAACATCAAAGTTTGAGTTTATTCTCTTTTGGTGCCTGGTTAGGCAGAATTTCCTTTTTTAAAGAGGGATTTAAAAAATGGTTCCAGGGAGTAAGACCGCATCAATTAGATATTAAGTTAATAAATAAGCTTTTAGGATGCCTTATTTTTGTCTTAGGGGTTTATTTTATAAGCACTTTTTTTGGTTCTCTGGTTAGCTTAAAAAAGATGCCCTCTTATTTAGAAATTAAACCACAAGAAGGTATGACAGTTACGCGCGCCGAGGAGACCTCATTTTTGAAAAAGGCATCCTCTTATTATCTTGAAAAAGCCAGGGCAAGAGATATATTTAAGATGGGCGGAGAAAAAACTACAACTACGAGCGAAGCAGCTTCTCCTAAAGGTTTTTCTTCAAAAATAATCGAGGCTACCCAACATTTAAAATTAGTTGGTATCTCCTGGTCAAATGACCCAGATGCAATGATTGAAGATACAAGAGCGCTACGAACCTTTTTTGTAAAGAAGGGCCAGATGATTGGGGAAGTAAGGGTTGAGGCAATTTTTAAGGATAAGGTTGTTTTAAGGTATGCAGGGGAGGAGATCGAGTTAAGATAGGAGACGGTTAGACATTGTTTTCTTGCAAGGAAATGTTTTTAGAATTGTGCAGGATGTCTATAAGATGATTACAAAGATTTATAGAAAGGTTATACCGATATTGCTGATGGTGTTAATTTGTGTAGCCGGATGGTTAAATTTAGCTGTAGCCGAACAAAATACTCTTCAATTAACACAATTACCCCAAGGTCAGGTTGAGGTTAGACCTCTACCAACAGGTATGCAAGGAAGAATTTCCTTAGACCTGCGCAATATCGATGTGGTAGATGCACTTAAATTTTTATCGATGAAAGCAGGATTGAATATCATTGCTACCAAGAATGTTTCGGGTAGAGTTACGCTGATGGTGGAGGATGTATTGGTTAAAGATATATTTGATATTATGCTGCGTTCAAATGGTTTGGCCTATACAAAAGAAGGCGATATTTATAATGTGATGACCGAGGATGAATATAGAGCAGTTTTTGGCAAAAGATTTGCCGATATTCGTCAGGTGAAGACGTTTCGTCTTAAATATGCGATACCTGAACAGGCATTCAGTCTTTTAGACACCTTAAAAAGCGATGTGGGAAGGGTTCTGGTTGAACCAGATTCTGGCACTGTTCTTATCATGGATACGCCAGAGAAAATCTATGAAATTGAAAAGGCGTTAGCTACCTTAGAAGAGAAAAATTTGGTGCGGGTCTTTCAATTAAAGTATGCCAAAGCCAAAGATGTGGAGGAGCAACTTAAAGCACAACTAGATGCTAAAAAGGTGGGTTCAATCAAGGCGGATGAACGTTCTAACCAGCTGGTTATCCAGACATTACCTGAGAGGATGTCGGAAATTGAGAATTTAATCACGGCTTTGGATCAAAAGACAAAAGAGGTTCTTATAGATACAAAAATTGTTAAGGTAAAGTTATCTAATGAATTGGCCCAAGGAATCGAATGGGAAGGATTATTTGATGTGGGAAAGAAAGCGGGTATGACCTATATTGGTTCTTATCCCTTTAGTGTATTACAGGCGGCGACGTCTGCCTGGAAGTCTAGAGAGCAGTTTCAAACTGAACAAGCGGATTACGGCGTGGGGGCTTATCCTTTTAGTGGAAATACAGCTAGCGTCTCTGCAAGTACAAAAGTAAGCCCCGGCAAAAGAATGCATGTCGGGATGATTACGACAAAGCAAGACTTTGATGTACTTATTAAATATCTTCAAACATTAGGTAAAACCCAGATTCTTTCTAATCCTAAGTTAGCAGTGGTAAATAATCAGGAAGCAAGGATACACGTGGGTGAGAGGCAGGCATACGTTACTACTACCACTACTACGGGTCAGACAACGACCACTGTATCTGAAGAGGTAACCTTTGTGGATGTGGGAATTCAATTATCAGTAACTCCCACTATAAATGATGATGGATATGTGACGATGAAAGTAAGACCAGAGGTCTCCAGTGTAGTTTCTACTCTTACCACGCCCACAGGTAATAAGATTCCTATTATTGATACCTCAATGGCGGAGACCATAGTAATGGTAAAGGATGGGGCAACCATTGTTCTTGGCGGATTGCGTAAGGAGGAGAAAACTTCCAGTTCGGAGCAGGTTCCTATTTTAGGCAAGATTCCCTTATTGGGTTTCTTTTTCCGCTCCGGTACTAATAAGACTGAGAGGACAGAACTATTGGTGATGTTAACCCCGCATATTGTCAGTGGTGATAGTTTAACTACTGGCGATGAAAGAGAATTTGGAACTAGGCCGGGGAAAGAATATAAAAAATATCCTCCTCTTACAGAGGAAGCAGAGTTTAAACCTCCTAAGGAAATACCCGAAAGAAAGATAGAACCAAAAGAGGCACCCGAGGAAGAAATAAAACCTTATCGGGAATACAAGCCCTTAAAAGAAGAGATAAAAGAAGAAATAGGTATTAAAACTACTCTCAATACAGAAGAATAACGGATAGGACTCTACTTTATTTTAATTAATTGCTTCTTGGGTTCTTCAATTCTTTTTATTTATTATTATTTGGTCTAGGGCAGTAAATTTTATGCATAAGGCGGCTTCATGTTAAAAGAATGGCCAAAAACAAGGGGCGAGAAGCAGCTCGTCGTGATTCTTGCGATAATTACCCTTTGCGTTTTTAGCTTCTCTTGGGCGGAGTCCGAATTTATAGATAATGAATTAGATTCTTTACAGAAAGAAAACGCGAGCCTTCTTTCTGAACTTATCGAGCTAGAGAAAAATAAAGATAAAATCATAGATGAATTTAGAAAACAACTCGCCATCTTAGAAAATGAAAGCAGTTTCTTAAGAGATCAGATCAGCACCTTAGAAAACCAGCGTCTTCAGCTTACTAACCAGCTGCAGGCCTTAACCCAGGCAAAAAAGGAGACCGAGGAAAAACTCCACCAGCAGCTTGCCTCCCTCAGCAAGGAAAAACAGGATACC
>JAMWCK010000001.1 GCA_023819625.1 Candidatus Omnitrophota bacterium
AGTAGGCTATCCGCATTGTTAGATATGAATTTGAGGGATTTAGAGAAGGTCATTTACTATGAAGAATATGTCGTCGTTGATCCTGGTAGCACGCCCTTAAAGAAAAAAGAATTACTTAGCGAAGAAGAATATCAAGAGGCACTGAATAAATATGGAGCGAATTTTAAGGCAAAGATTGGCGGCGAGGCAATTTTAGATTTATTAAAGGAATTAGACTTAGATACTTATTGTCGGAAATTGCGTCGTGATTTAGAAAGGTCAAAGGAAACTTTGACCAACCGTCGCTCCTTAAAGATATTAAAGATTGTAGAAGATTTTAAGAAATCAGGTAATAAGCCTGAATGGATGGTCTTGCAGGTACTGCCGGTAATTCCACCGGATTTAAGGCCACTCGTTCCTTTAGACGGAGGAAGATTTGCCACTTCAGATTTGAATGATTTATACCGCCGGGTAATTAACCGAAATAATCGCTTAAAAAAGCTTGTTGAATTAAATGCGCCAGAAATTATCATCCGTAACGAAAAACGGATGTTACAGGAAGCAGTGGACGCGCTTTTGGATAATGGTCGGCACGGTCGTCCGGTAATGGGCGCGAATAATCGTCCCCTAAAATCTCTTTCCGATATGCTTAAGGGAAAACAGGGTAGATTTCGCCAGAATCTTTTAGGCAAACGCGTAGACTATTCCGGTCGCTCGGTGATTGTGGTTGGTCCAGAGTTGAAGCTCCATGAGTGCGGGCTACCTAAACAAATGGCCCTAGAATTATTTGAGCCATTTATCATCAAGAAATTGCGGGAAAAAGGGTTTGTGCATACGATTAAAGGTGCCCGCCGAATGGTTGAACGCGGCAAAATCGAGGTCTGGGATATTTTAGATGAGGTAATTAAGGATCATCCGGTTTTGTTAAACCGTGCACCCACCTTGCATAGATTAGGGATTCAGGCGTTTCAACCCGTTTTAATTGAAGGTAAATCTATAAAGATTCATCCTTTGGTCTGTACCGCCTTTAATGCCGATTTTGATGGTGACCAGATGGCCGTCCATGTACCTTTATCTTTAGAGTCACAACTTGAGGCGAAGATTTTAATGCTTTCTGTAAATAATATCTTTTCTCCGGCTAATGGCCGGCCGATTGTTACTCCTACCCAGGACATTGTCTTAGGTCTTTCCTATATTTCTAAAGAAAGGCCGGGGGCAAAAGGAGAAAATATGCTCTTTGCTAATTCCGAAGAGGTCCTGGTGGCTTATGAGGATAAGGTTGTAGATTTGCATACACGGATTAGATTAAGGATAGATTCTTTGTTTGATCTTGAAGAGAAAAGGGTAATTAATGAGAAAAAAATTATTTCTACTACCGTTGGCCGCGTTATCTTTAATCAGGTTTTACCTAAAGATTTTGGCTTTGTGAATAAAGAGTTGAATAAAAATATAGTTGGCGATATCGTTACCGAATGTTATAAGCGCTTTGGTCATAGCCGGACCATTCAGTTATTAGATGACATTAAAAAAATGGGATTTGAATTGGCTACCCAAGGGGGGATCTCCATCGCCGTTGATGATTTAACCATCCCCAAAGAGAAAGAAGAGGTTTTAAGTGAGGCCAGACGAGAAGTGAATAAGGTTGAAGAACAGTATCGCCGGGGAATTATTACAGATTCAGAACGGAAATCCAAAGTTATTGATATCTGGACACACGCGACAGATAAAATCTCGGATTTATTGTTTAAGAGTATGTCGCCTTTTAACCCAATCTTTATGATGGCCGATTCCGGAGCACGGGGCTCTCGACTTCAAGTTAGGCAGTTAGCCGGGATGCGCGGTTTGATGGCCAAGCCATCAGGGGAAATTATTGAAAGCCCAATTACCGCTAATTTTAGAGAAGGTTTGACCGTTTTGGAATACTTTATTTCTACTCACGGCGCACGGAAGGGTTTGGCAGATACGGCCTTAAAAACTGCAGATGCCGGATATTTAACCCGCCGACTGGTGGATGTAGCACAAGAGGTAATTATTACAGAAGAGGACTGCGGTACACTTAATGGGATTACGGTTTCGGCAATTATTGAGGGCGATGAGGTAGTGGTTTCACTGAAGGACCGTATTGTCGGTCGTGTGGCCCTGGATAATATTGTTGATATTATTACTGATGAAGTAGTGGTTCAACAGGGTGAGGAAATTACTGCCCAGAAGGCGGATATGATTGAGCGTTTAGGGATTGAGAAGATTCGTATTCGTAGTGTCCTAACCTGCGAGTCTAGCCGCGGGGTTTGTAGTAAGTGTTATGGCCGGAACCTCGCTACAGGAAGAATGGTAGAAGTGGGTGAGGCAGTAGGGGTAATTGCCGCACAGAGTATTGGTGAGCCCGGAACGCAATTAACCATGCGCACCTTTCACATTGGTGGCACAGCGTTTAGAAGAGTAGAACAGTCTTTCTTAAAATCAAAGAACAAAGGAATAATTAAGTATCATAATTTAAGGGTGGTAGAAAGAAGGAAGGAATTTATCGTCCTGAACCGTAATGGTTCAATTAGCATTAACGACAAGCAGGGAAGAGAACTTGAGCGGTATCCGGTTTCACAAGGGGCAACCATCAGTTTTGCCGATGGAAGCCAGATAGATAAAGACGTAGTTTTTGTCCGCTGGGATCCTTACACCTCACCGATTCTTACCGAAGTTTCTGGTCAGGTAAAGTATGAAGACCTAAGGGAGGGCATTACCGTAAAAGAAGAAATGAATGCCGTTACCAAGCTTGTTGAGCGCGTGGTGGTGGAGCATAAACAGGAATATCATCCCCAGATAATTATTTTGGATGAAAATAAAGAGGTTCTAGGAATCTATCCTATTCCTGTTGGGGCACACATTTTGGTTAAGGATGGAGATACGGTAGGTGCAGGAGAACTGCTGGCTAAAATTCCCCGTTTGGTGATTAAGACCAGGGATATTACCGGCGGTCTTCCACGGGTTGCAGAATTATTTGAGGCCCGCAGGCCCAAGGAACCGGCAATTATCAGTGAGATTGATGGTTATGTAGAGTTTGGTGAGACCAAGAAGGGTCAGCGCGTAATTATCGTTAGGTCACCGACGGGTATGCAAAGAGAATATGTTATACCCCACGGTAAACACCCTAATGTCTATAAAGGTGATAAGGTATTTGCCGGCCAACAGTTAACTGATGGACCGGTAGTTTTACAGGATATCTTAAGGGTTTGCGGTGACAAGGCGTTACAGGAATATTTAGTAAATGAAATTCAGGAGGTTTATCGTCTCCAAGGCGTAGATATTAATGATAAACACATTGAGTTAATTATCCGGCAGATGTTAAGAAAGGTTCGTGTGGAAGATCCGGGAGATACAGATTTTCTGGTGATGCAGCAGGTGGATAAATGGAAGTTTCAAAAGGAAAATGCGCGGGTAATTAAGAAAGGTGGAAGACCTGCGCAGGCTGCACCTTTGTTGTTGGGGATCACCCGGGCCTCCCTGGCCACTGAGAGTTTCATTTCTGCGGCAAGCTTTCAGGAGACGACGCGGGTGCTTACTGAGGCTGCAGCTTCGGGTAAGCGCGATGAATTATTTGGATTAAAAGAAAATGTAATTGTCGGACACCTTATTCCCGCAGGAACAGGTTTTCGCGGCCATCGGGAAATCGAGGTGCTAAAGGTAGAAGAAAATAAATAAATGCCTACAATTGCACAGTTAATCAGATTAGGCAGGGTTTCAAAGAGAAAAAAGAGTAAATCTCCGGCATTAAAGGGCTGTCCGCAGAGAAGAGGAGTGTGTCTACAGGTAAGGACAATGACTCCCAAAAAGCCAAACTCCGCATTAAGAAAGATTGCTCGGGTGAGGCTTACTACGGGAATTGAAGTTACTGCCTATATTCCGGGGGAGGGTCACAACTTACAGGAACATTCTATAGTTTTAGTTAGGGGTGGACGTGTAAAAGATTTACCCGGCGTAAGATATCATATTATCCGAGGGACACTGGATGCCGCCGGAGTAAATCAGCGTAAAAAATCACGTTCTAAATATGGGGCAAAGAGACCAAAATAAGACTTCTTTAGGTAAGCTTAAAGAAGCAAACTAAAATGAGAAGAAGAAGGGCACAACCTAGAGAAATTTTACCCGATCCAAAATTTAACAACAAGTTGGTTGCTAAATTTATTAATATGGTTATGCGCGAAGGCAAGAAATCTATTGCGGAAAAAATTGTTTATGGCGCATTTGATATAGTTAAGAAGCAGTTAAATGAGCCGGATGTCTTAAAGGTCTTTCATAAGGCAATAGATAATGCCCGACCACGCCTTGAACTTAAGCCGCGTCGCGTTGGCGGTGCTACTTATCAGATTCCTGTGGAGGTCAAGCAGGAGCGCGGGACTTCGATTGCCCTTCGCTGGATACGGGATTTTGCCCGAAATAAAAAAGGAAAGCCTATGCAGGTAAAATTAGCCGAAGAAATTATTGCGGCCTATAAAGCTGAAGGGTTAGCAATTAAGAAGCGTGACGATACACATAAGATGGCAGAGGCAAACCGGGCATTTGCGCATTTGCGGTGGTAAAATGAGAAATATTCGTTTAGATAAAATCAGAAATATTGGAATTATTGCCCATATTGATGCGGGAAAGACCACAACCACTGAACGTATACTCTACTATACAGGTAAGACCTATAAAATGGGTGAAGTGGATGAGGGGACCGCTACGATGGATTGGATGATCCAAGAGCAGGAAAGGGGGATTACGATTACTGCTGCCTGTACTACCTGTCGTTGGCGCGATTTTAATATTAACATTATTGATACGCCGGGTCATGTAGATTTTACCGTAGAGGTGGAGAGGTCACTAAAGGTTTTAGATGGGGCGGTGGTTATTTTTTGCGGAGTAGGTGGGGTGGAGTCGCAGTCAGAAACGGTCTGGCGACAGGCAGAACGTTATAATGTTCCCCGTATTGCCTTTGTGAATAAATTAGACCGCATAGGTAGCGATTTTCTGGATGTGGTAAAGCAGATGCAGGAAAAACTTGGGGCAAATGCCACTCCTCTACAGTTACCCTTTGGCCGGGAAGAAAATTTTAAGGGAATCATTGATTTAATTGAAGAAAAGTTAATTTTATATAAAGATGATTTAGGGAAAGAATTAGAGCTAAATAAAGTACCTGCGGAATATCAAGTAGAAGTCAATAAATATCGCAATTATCTTCTGGAAAGATTAGCCGATGTAGACGAAAAGATAATGGAGAAATTCTTGGGGGCAAAGGAAATTACCGGCGAGGAAGTAAAGAAGGCGATAAGAAGAACAACTATTGCCAATCGTTTTGTCCCGGTACTCTGTGGTTCGGCATTGCGCAATAAGGGAATCCAGTTATTATTGGATGCGATCTGTGATTATCTGCCGTCTCCTGAGGATTTGCCTCCTATAAAAGGCAGCAATCCTCAAAGCGGAGAATATGAAGAGATTTTGCCTAGAGATGAGGCGCCCTTTTGTGCCCTTTGTTTTAAGGTGGCAGGCGATCCTTATGTAGGGAAATTGAATTATATCCGGGTTTATTGCGGAACTTTAAGAACAGGCAGCTATGTTTATAATTCCCGAAAAAGAGAAAAAGAGCGCGTCATAAAACTCCTTAAGATGCACGCCAATCACCAGGAGATTATTGACGAGGTCTCTACTGGTGATATTGCTGCCGTCGTCGGCCTAAAAGAAACGCGAACTGGCGATACACTCTGCGAAGAGTCTTATCCTATTTTAATCGAAGAAATTCATTTCCCTGAACCCGTAATTCAACAGGCAATTGAACCTTTGACTAAACAGGACCAGGAAAAATTAAGTCTGGCCTTGCATAAATTAGAAGAAGAGGATCCAACTTTTAAGGTAAGCTACAACCAGGATACAGGTCAAACAATAATTTCGGGAATGGGACAACTTCACTTAGAGATAGCCATTGACCGAATTATGCGCGAGTTTAAGGTGGCCGCTAGAATTGGTTTACCCCAGGTGGCTTACCGCGAGACAATTACTAAAAAAGTTATTTCTACAGGAAAATTCATCCAACAGACCGGTGGCCATGGTCAATATGGTCATGTGGTATTGGAGATGGAGCCACAGGAAGTTCCGGGAACAGGAATTACTTTCAGGGAAAAGATTAAAGGTGGAGTTATTCCCCGGGAATTTATTCCCGCAGTAAAAGAGGGAGTTTTTGGCGCAGCTAAAAGCGGATGTTTGGCAGGCTATCCAGTTACGGACGTCAAGGTAACTTTAATTGACGGCTCATTTCATGAGGTAGATTCTTCTGAGATGAGCTTTCAGATGGCAGCAGCGATTGCCTTTAATGATGGCTTAAAGAAGGCCCAGCCAATTTTATTAGAGCCGATTATGGATATAGAGATTGTTGTTCCGCAAGAATATCTTGGACAGATTGTTGGTGATTTAAATGTCCGGCGTGCCAAGATTACCGCTATTGGTCAAAGGGGGAATGTGCGCACGGTTAGAGCCTATGTGCCCTTGGCGGAGGTTTTTAATTATGCCACCACATTGCGTTCTTTAACCCAGGGCCGGGCATCCTATACAATGGAGCCCTCGTATTATCAAGAGGTGCCTTTAAATATAGCGCAGAATATTATCTTGGTTAAAGTTACCTAAAGGTTATGCACATTAGAATTATTAACCTTTGAAAGGGAGGTGGCTTAAATGGCAAAAGAAAAATTTGTAAGAAGTAAACCACACGTAAACATCGGAACCATTGGCCATATTGACCACGGAAAGACACTACTTACCTCTGCGATTACCCATGTTTTAGCGAAGATGGGTAAGGCTCAACCCCGTGAATATGCAGATATTGCTAAAGGCGGTGCAGTAAGGGATGAATCAAAGATTTTAACCATTTCTGTGGCGCATGTGGAATACGAAACCGATAATCGGCATTACGCCCATATTGACTGCCCAGGGCATGCCGACTATATCAAAAACATGATTACGGGTGCCGCGCAGATGGATGGGGCAATATTGGTAGTTTCTGCTGCGGATGGCCCTATGCCCCAGACGCGTGAGCATATTCTCTTGGCCAAACAGGTGAATGTTCCCGCAATGGTTGTGTTTTTAAACAAGATTGATGTTGTCTCGGATAAAGAGCTCATTGACCTCGTTGAGATGGAAGTTAGAGAATTGTTGAGTAAATATGATTTTCCCGCAGATAAGACTCCGGTTATCCGGGGGAGCGCCTTAAAGGCCCTGCAGGCAATTCAATCTTCAGGTGATCCGAAGCATCCGGATTGTCAGCCGATTCATGATTTGATGAAGGCAGTAGATGAGTTTATACCTATTCCCATAAGAGATTTAGATAAACCGTTTCTTATGGCCGTAGAAGATGTCTTTAGCATTGAAGGAAGGGGAACTGTAGGGACAGGAAGAATAGAGCGGGGAAGGGTAAAACTTAATGACGAGGTAGAATTAGTGGGTTTAAGGCCTGAGCCAAAGAAGACGGTTGTTACCGGTATCGAGATGTTCCGTAAGACCCTTGACGAAGGCCAGGCAGGTGATAACGTGGGTCTTCTTTTGCGTGGTGTGGAGAAGGATGAAATTGAACGCGGGATGGTTATTGCCGCGCCAAAGACCATTACTCCCCATACCAAATTTAAGGCTCAGGTTTATATTTTGACCAAAGAGGAGGGTGGTCGACATACGCCTTTCTTTACGGGTTATCGACCACAATTTTATTTCCGCACCACGGATGTTACCGGGTCAGTAAAATTACCCCAGGCAGTAGAAATGGTTATGCCCGGAGATAATGTTAATCTGGAAATAGAATTAATTACACCGATTGCGATGGAAAAGGAATCACGCTTTGCCATTCGTGAAGGTGGACATACCGTTGGCGCAGGAGTGGTTACGGAAATAATCGCCTAAGCGTTAATTTCGTTAGTCTCGTTCGGGGTCTGTTATTTTCGTTGCCGTGCGGTAATTGCGAACAAGACGAACAAAACGAACTTTAGCGAACATGCAGAAAATAAGAATTAGATTAAAGGCCTATGAGCATCGTTTATTAGATCAGGTAGTAGCCGAGATTGTAGAGACGGTGAGGCGCACGGGGGCAGTAATTTCCGGCCCCGTGCCACTTCCTACAAAGCGCGAGATTTATACTGTCCTGCGTTCTCCGGTGATTGACAAAAAGTCACGTGAACAGTTTGAATTAGCAACACACAAACGCTTGATTGATATTATTGAACCAACATCTAAAACTATTGATGCCTTGCGGAAATTAAATTTACCTGCAGGCGTAGATGTAGAGATAAAGTAAGGTAAGGCGCATTAAAAATGGCAGCGATTTTAGGTAAGAAGATAGGGATGATGCAAGTCTTTGGCGATGATGGAGAATTATTACCGGTAACGGTAATTGAAGCCGGACCGTGCTGGGTTTTGGCAGTAAAGGAAAAAAGTATACAGCTTGGTTTTGATCCTCAACCGCAAAAGAAGACCAAACGTCCCTTAGCCGGTTATTTTAAAAAAATAAACCTTGCGCCGGTAAAATTTATCCGTGAGGTAAAAAGAGATCCGGATAAGGAAATTAAGGTGGGCGACCAGATCGCGGTAGATATTTTTAAATCCGGTGATTTCGTAGATGTAACAGGTATCTCCAAAGGTAAAGGTTTTCAGGGTGGAATGAAACGTTGGGGTTGGCATGGAGGACCAAAGACGCACGGTTCAATGTCACATCGGCGTATTGGTTCAGTTGGTTCAACTACTACCCCGGGTAGGGTCTTAAAAGGCCATCACTTACCAGGACATATGGGTGTAGAGCGGATTACACTGCAGAACCTAAAGGTGGTAAAGGTAAATCCAGAGCATAATCTTATCTTAATAAAAGGTGCGGTTCCGGGACATAAGAATAGTTATCTGGTGATTAGTAAGGCAAAAAAGAAGGGATAATAAATGGAAGTTTTCAGTTTACCCGTATATAATCTCGACGGTAAAGAAATAGATACATTAAAGTTAGACTCTACAGTCTTTGATGGTACAATTAACCATCCATCACTATATCAGGCAGTTTGTGCATTTTTGGCTAATCAGAGAAGGGGTCTTGCTTCTTGTAAGACGCGGGGAGAGGTTTCCGGTGGCGGCCGTAAGCCATGGCGACAAAAGGGAACAGGACGCGCACGCGTAGGCTCGATCCGTTCACCCTTGTGGCGGCATGGAGGAGTAATTTTTGGACCGCACCCGAGAGATTTTTCTTTTCGTTTACCCGAGAAGATAAAAAGACTGGCTTTGAAATCTAGTCTTAATGCTAAGGTAAAAGAAAATAATTTCCTCGTTTTGGATAAATTCGTAATAGAAAAATCAAAGACGAAAGAGGCAGTAGGGATTTTTAATCGCTTAAAGATTAACGCAAAGACACTTTTATTGTTAGACAAGATAGATGAAAACATAAAGCGGGCATTGCGCAATATTTCCTTTTTAGATTTTAACCTTGCTTATAATACACATGCCTATGAGATTTTAGCGCATAAAAAAATCATAATTACGAAATTAGGTTTAGACCAGCTAGTTGGAAGATTGAAAAAATGATTACTTCTTATGATATAATTAAGGCCTTAATAAAAACTGAAAAGTCAACCCGAGGTGAACCTCAGGGTAAGTATTTATTTCTCGTTAACCCTGAGGCAAATAAATTACAAATAAAGCAGGCGGTAGAAGAGATCTATAAGGTAAAGGTAAAGGAGGTAAATACCTTTATTGCCTTAGGAAAATTGAAGCGCGTCAGGTATCAGTTAGGTATGACCCCAAAGACAAAGAAGGCAATTGTGACCCTTAAGGAAGGTAATAAAATAGAAACAAAATAAGCGTTAATCGCGTTATGCGCGTTTGGCGCGTTATAACGAACTGAACAGGTTAAAAAAATGGGTATTAAGAAATTTAAACCTACTACACCTTCACGGCGCTGGATGAGTGTGGCGGATTTTTCCGATCTGACTAAGAAAGAGCCGGAAAAATCACTTATTATTCCTCTAAAAAAGACCGGCGGTAGGAATGTTTATGGTCGGATTACCGTGCGGCATATTGGTGGCGGGCATAAGCGACAGCTTCGCATCATTGATTTTAAGCGGGATTTGTTTGAAATTCCGGCAGAGGTAAAGGCAATTGAATACGACCCCAATCGTTCTGCACGCATTGCCCTGGTTGAATATCCGGATAAACAAAAAAGATATATCTTAGCCCCCTTGGGTTTAAAAGTAGCTGATAAGGTAATTTCTTCTAATCAAAAGGATGTTGAAATAAAGCCGGGAAATAATTTACTTTTAAGGTATATTCCTCAAGGAACCTTAATCCATAATATTGAATTAAATAAAGGCAAGGGTGGACAGATTGTGCGTGCGGCAGGTAGTTCTGCACAGATTATGGCCAAGGAAGGGGAATTTGCTCATGTACGTCTTCCTTCAGGTGAAGTAAGATTAATAAGTTTAGATTGCCATGCCACAATAGGTCAGGTTGGCAATGTTGACCATGAGGCGATAAGTATAGGAAAGGCAGGCAGGATGCGCTGGTTAGGCATAAGACCGACAGTGAGAGGTCTGGCAATGAATCCTGTGGATCATCCTCATGGTGGTGGTGAAGGGAAATCCGGACAAGGCAATCCACATCCGGTTTCGCCCTGGGGAAAGCCAACTAAGGGTTATAAAACGCGTAGGCGTGGCAAATATTCAGATAAGTTTATTGTCAAACGAAGAAGGTAGTTATTATGGCACGCTCATTAAAGAAAGGTCCATTTGTAGACGAAAAATTAATAAAGAAGGCAGAAGCAGCCCGCAGGTCGGGATCACGACAGGCAATTAAAACCTGGTGTCGTGCCTGTACAATTATTCCGGATTTCGTTGGTCTAACCTTTGCAGTATATGACGGAAGAAAACATATCCCCGTTTTTATTACCGAAAATATGGTGGGGCATAAATTAGGGGAGTTTGCTCCTACGCGGATCTTTAAGAAACACGGCGGAGTAAGGGCAAAAAAGGCCCCGGAATTAACCTAAACAAAATAGGATTTTTCATATGCTCGTAAAGGCAGAAGGAAGATTTTTAAGAATTTCACCCCGTAAGGCAAGACAAGTTTTGGATTTAATTCGCCAGAAGGATGTTTCTCAGGCAAAGGCAATTCTCTTAAACTTAAATAAGCGTCCAAAGGAATTTTTAATTAAAATATTAGAACAGGCTTTAGCCAATGCCAAGCTAAAGGGTTTTAGGCAAGAAGATTTGTATATTTCCCGGGCGATATGTAATTCCGGGCCGATGTGGAAAAGGTATAAGGCTGCGGCTTTTGGTCGGGCAGTGCCAATTCTAAAAAGAACCTCACATATCAAAATCGAATTAGATTTGAAAAGAACATTATAAAAATATTTCATGATAATTACACAGATTAGATGGGACAGAAAGTACATCCTCTAATTCAGAGAATTGGATTTACCAAAACCTGGCTTAGTCTTTGGTTTGCCAAACCTAAGGATTATGTCCGTTTTATTGAAGAGGATGTTAAAATCCGCAAATATATTAAGGAGAAATTCAAACACGCCGCTATCTCTAAAATTATTATTGAACGCGTTGCCGATCGGCTTAAAATCAGGATCCAGGCGGCGCGGCCAGGGATTATTTTTGGTCGTCGCGGGGCAGAGATTGAAAGATTACGTGAAGACCTAAATATTTTGCTAAAGAAAGAGGTTTCCATTGATGATATAGAGGAGGTTAAGGATCCGGCATTGGAAGCGCAACTTGTGGCAGAAAATATTGCCCTACAGATAGAAAAAAGGGTTGCCTATCGTCGGGCAATAAAACGGGCAATTGAACAAACGATGTCCTCTAATGCAAAGGGGATCAAGGTAACCTGTGCGGGAAGGTTGGGCGGCGCAGAGATGTCACGTGAAGAAACTTACAAACAGGGAAAAATTCCCTTAGCTACTTTGCGTGCAGACATTGATTATGGATTTGCTGAGAGTTTCACTACCTATGGCCTCATTGGAATTAAGGTCTGGATTTATAAGGGAGATATTTTATAAGGAAGTTAACCATGGTGATGATGCCTAAGAGAGTAAAATATCGTAAGTTACAGAAAGGCACAAGGCGCGGTATTGCCACTTGCACAGCAGAAGTAAGTTTTGGTGAATTTGGTTTAAAGGCATTAGAAAACGGCTGGTTGAAAAATAACCAGATAGAGGCCGTGCGCGTAATTTTAGCTCGACACTTGCATAAAGGAGGAAAACTCTGGATGCGTATTTTTCCTCATAAATCCGTTACAAAGAAACCCGCAGAGGTGCGCATGGGAAAAGGTAAGGGTGAGCTTGACCATTGGGTGGCAGTGATAAAGCGCGGACAGATTCTTTTTGAATTAGGGGGCGTCCCGGAGGAATATGCGCGTAGATGCTTTCGGCTCTGTGCTTATAAGTTACCCCTGAAGACAAAATTTGTCAGTCGAATACATAGATAAAGTTACTTAAAGACGATGAAGATTCAAGAATTAAGAAGTCTCTCAAGAGAAGAGCTTATTGCTAAAGAGAAGACCCTAAAGGAAGAATTATTTAAGCTAAACCTAGAACGTTATGAGGGTAGGCTGCAGAGGCCTCATTTATTTAGACAGGTTAAAAAAGACATTGCACGTATCGAGACCATCTTACACGAAAAGAAAAATAATAAACAAAAATCTTCTATAACCTCTTAAATACGATGGGTAAACGTAAAGAATTTGTGGGAACAGTTTTAAGTAACCGGATGAAAAAAACCATTGTGGTCAGGGTTTTACGGATGAAGATGCATCCTAAATATCGTCGGATTATTCGTTGCTCCAGTAAATTTAAGGCGCATGATGAAAAGAATATTGCTAAAGTCGGTGATCGGGTTTTAATTCAAGAGACCCGACCTCTTTCTAAAGAAAAACATTTTCGCTTGGTAAAAATTTTAGAACAATGATTCAAATTCGCAGTATTTTAGATGTAGCCGATAATACCGGTGCCAAAAAGGTTTCCTTCATTGGTGTAATCGGTAGGAAAAACGCAAGATTTGCCCAGTTGGGAGATATTATTAATGTTAGCGTAAAAGAGTCTTCTGCAGATGCACTGATCAAAAAGGGTGAAGTCGCCAAGGCAGTAGTGGTAAGGACTAGGAGTCCGATTAAGCGATCAGATGGTTCAATTTTAAGATTTGACCGCAATGCCGTGGTTTTTATTGATAACCAACTCAATCCCAAAGGGACGCGTGTCTTTGGACCGGTAGCAAGGGAATTAAGGGAGAAGAATTTTACTAAGATTATCTCCTTGGCGCCGGAGGTAATTTAACAAAACGAGATGTATAAGATAAGAAAGACGGATACGGTTAAGGTAATTAAAGGTAAAGATGTGGGGAAGGTGGGTAGGGTTCTTGCAGTTTTTCCAAAGCTAGGCAAGGCGATTGTGGAAGGAGTAAATCTTGTAAAAAAACATCGACGCCCCAGAAGACAAGATGAACAGGCAGGCATAATTTCCCTTGAGGCACCAATAAGCATCTCTAATCTTATGTTTTTATGCAAACACTGCAATCGGCCGACACGGGTAGGTTTTAGATTGTTGTCTGATGGCACAAAGGTAAGATTCTGCAAGTTATGTAACGAGGTAATATAAAATGACTCCGAGACTGTTAGAACGCTACCGTAATGAAATTGTTCCCAAGATGATGCAGACCTTTAACTTAAAAAATAGATATGCAGTTCCCCGATTGGAAAAAATAGTGGTGAATATGGGAATAGGAGAGGCACTCGCGGATATTAAGATTTTAGAAAAATCAATGGAAGAGCTCGCCTTGATTACGGGGCAGAAGCCAATTATGTTACGGGCAAAGAAGGCCATTGCCAACTTTAAGATCAAAAAGGGAAATCCCATTGGCTGTAAGGTTACCCTAAGAAGGGCAGTGATGTATGAATTCATGGATAGATTGATAAACGTTGCTTTACCGCGTATCCGTGATTTTAGAGGTGTACCGGGAAATTCCTTCGATCAAAAAGGAAACTACACCTTAGGAATAAGCGAGCAGACTATTTTTCCTGAAGTCGAATACGATAAAGTAACACGGATTCAAGGTATGGATATTACCTTTGTGATAAAAAATGCAAAATCAACTGAAGAGGCGAAAGAATTATTAAGGTTATTTGGAATGCCTTTTAGTGACACAAAAGAGGGGCAAAGGTAAATGGCCAAGAAATCACAGTTAGCCCGTTGGAAGAGGCCGCCAAAATTTTCCAGTCGTAAGTATAACCGCTGTAATATCTGTGGTAGGTCAGGCGGATATTTAAGGAGATTTGGTCTGTGTCGAATCTGCTTTCGTGAATTAGCCTGGCAGGGTTTGATTCCCGGTGTAAAAAAGGCAAGTTGGTAAAGGAAAGAAAATATGTCTAGAACAGATTTAATTGCCGATACATTTACAATGATACGGAATGCAATTATGGCAAAAAAAGAGAATCTTGATGTACCGGCATCAAAAATTATCCAGTCCATATTAGAGATCTTTAAGAAGGAAAACTATATTGATAATTTTAAGCGTATCGAGGATGGAAGACAGGGAATCTTACGCATTTACTTAAAATATATTAGAGGAAAACCTAGAATTACTAATTTGCAGCGGATATCAAGGCCAGGCCTACGGGTATATGTAAAACGCGATGAAATTCCTTATGTATTAAGGGGAAGGGGAATAGCAATTATTTCTACTTCTGAAGGGATTATTACCGACCGAGAAGCAAGAGAGAAACGTTTAGGCGGAGAGGTGATTGCCTACGTATGGTAGAACCCATCGCACCACTTGGAATATATTCAAAATAAAGAAGTTATAGAAAAGAAGAGGCAATGTCTAGAATTGGCAAAAAACCCTTGGCTTTACCTAAGGATGTAAAAATTGAGATAAAAGACAACCAGGTTTTTATTGAGGGCCCGAAAGGGAAATTGAGCCGACGGTTGTCTACCGCGATAACTGTAGAGATAAGGGATAACCAGATTTTTTTAAAGCGTAATAGTGACACAAAATCCGCTAAGGCTTTACACGGACTTTATCGTGCGCTAATCGCAAATATGCTCAAGGGGGTAACTGAAGGATACACAAGGGAGTTAGAGATTGTGGGGGTGGGTTATAAGGCCCAGGTTCAGGCAAATACCTTAAATATGCAGTTAGGATTTTCTCATCCGGTAAATTTTCCCATCCCTGAAGGGATAAAAATAGAGACTCCCAAGCAGACCCAGATTATTATCCGGGGTATTGATAAAGAAAAAGTAGGAGAAGTTGCGGCAGAAATCCGTAGGATTTGTCCCCCTGAACCGTATAAAGGAAAGGGCATTCGCTATGTCGGAGAATATATAAAAAGAAAGGTAGGCAAGGCTGCTCAGACTACAGGGGCAAAATAACAGGATGAAAAAAATAAAACCAAGAATTAAAAGATATAAACGCGTTCGTTTACGGTTAAAGGGTGATGCCAGTCGACCGCGCTTGGTAGTGTATCGTAGTTTACGCAATCTTTCCGCGCAGGTAATCAATGATACGCAAGGCAAAACGCTTTTTTCTTTATCTACCAATAACCCCGAAGTGCGTAAAATCATACCTTACGGCGGAAATATCAAGGCGGCAGAATTATTTGGCGAAATTTTTTTTCAGCGATTAAAAGAAAAAGGAATCCAAAAAATTGTCTTTGATCGTGCCGGATATCTATACCATGGAAGAATTAAGGCCTTTGCAGAAGCGCTACGTAAAAGAGGGGTAGAGTTTTGATGCGAGAATTAAATATTGAACAACAGCCAGAGTTTATTGAGAAGGTAATTGCGATTAATCGTGTGGCCAAGGTAACCAAAGGGGGCAAGAAATTACATTTCCGCGCCTTGGTAGTTGTTGGGGATACTAAGGGCCATGTGGGTTTTGCCTTAGAAAAGGCAAACGAAGTTGCCGATGCCATTCGTAAATCTTTAACCAAGGCAAAAAAACAACTTATTCGTGTGCCCTTAGAAGGCTCAACTATTCCCCATGAGATTATCGGTGAATTTGGCGCGGCAAAGGTGCTACTTAAGCCGGCTTCAGAAGGAACAGGAGTTATCGCTGCCGGTCCGGTAAGGGCAATCTGTGAGGCTGCGGGTATAAAAGATATCTTAACTAAGTCCCTTAAATCCAATAACCCTATTAATGTGATTAAGGCCACCATTGATGGATTAATGAGATTGAAGGTAACACCTAATGAAAGAGAAGAAGATAATTCCTAAGAAAAGACTGTCACCTAAAAAACCGGCTATGGCTAAACATAATGTTAGTATGCCAAGGACAGAAGACAAGATATTTTCAACGATAGGAATCCATAATTTAAAGCCCCCTGTCGGTAGTCGTAAAAAAAAGAAAATTCTCGGTCGAGGACCGAGTTCCGGTCATGGTAAAACCTCTACCCGCGGCAGCAAGGGGCAGACCTCGCGGGCAGGGCGCGATTTTTATTTAGGGTTTGAAGGTGGGCAGATGCCATTAATCCGTAAAATCCCTAAACGCGGTTTTACCCGTAGATTCAAAAAAGAATACCAAATTATTAACTTACGCGATTTAACGCAAGTCAAAGAGACAAATTTAACGTTAGAATTATTAGAGGCCAAGGGTCTAATAAAAGATAAATCCAAATTGGTAAAGATTTTAGGTGATGGCGAGCTTAAAAACCCAATTACTATCTACGCCCATGCCGTCTCTAAAAACGCCTTAAACAAGATTACCCAGGCAGGGGGGAAGGTAGAGATACTTAATGTTTAGCGCACTGGTTAATTCCTTTAAGATTCCGGATCTAAAAAGACGCCTTTTGATTACCGGGGCATTATTGGCAATTTATCGTATTGGTTGTTATGTGCCCACGCCGGGAATTAATGGTCAGGCATTAGCCGAATTTTTTGCGCGGTTAGCAAGGACCCCTGGCGGGACCCTTTTGGGAATTATTAATATGTTTTCGGGTGGGGCAATGGAAAGGTTAACCATTTTTGCCCTGGGAATTATGCCTTATATCTCAGCATCGATTATCTTACAACTTCTTACCGCGGTAATTCCTGCTTTAGAAAAATTAGCCAAAGAAGGAAGATCCGGTTATGAAAAAATAAATCAATACACACGCTATGTAACAGTTGTACTCTCTATAATTCAATCCTTTTTTATTGCGTTGTGGCTGGAGAACCCTGCGCGCTTTGAAGGCTTAAGGGTGGTTATGCATCCGGGTTGGGGATTTCGTCTGCTTACTCTGCTTACCTTAACCACGGGCACAATATTTATTATGTGGTTAGGCGAACAGATTCAAGAAAGAGGAATTGGTAATGGTATCTCGCTAGTGATTACTGCCGGGATTATCTCGCGTATTCCTGCGGCAATAAGCCAGTTATTTGTTTTAATCTCACCATTTTCTCCCACGCGTCGGCAGATTCAACCTTTTGTTTTATTGATCATGGCAGTTCTTCTGGTGGGAGTGGTCTTGGCGGTAATTTTTGTAACGCAAGGACAAAGAAAGATTCCGGTGCAGTATGCCCGTCGGATTGTTGGCAGAAAAATTTACGGCGGACAGTCCACGTATATCCCCTTAAAAGTGGATACCGCAGGTGTGATTGCAATTATCTTTGCTCAATCTATAATTTTATTTCCTGCCACCCTGGCTTCATTTATTCCTAATCCCACATTTCAAAGATTGGCACAGGGTTTGGTGAGGGGGCATCTTATTTATACATTTATCTATGCGATCTTAATTATTTTCTTTTGCTATTTTTATACTGCGATTGTTTTTAATCCTATTGACTTGGCAGAAAATATGAAAAAATATGGTGGATTTATTCCTGGTATCCGGCCGGGCACACCTACAGCCGAATACTTAGATTTTATAATGACCCGGATCACCTTAGCCGGAGCAATTTTTATTGCCTTTATTGCGATTTTTCCTGATTTTATTATGGCCTGGCTTAAGGTTCCCTATTTAGTGGCTTCCTTTTTTGGGGGAACGGGAATTTTGATTGTGGTGGGCGTAATGCTGGATACACTAAAACAGATTGAATCGCATCTTTTAATGCATCATTACGATGGATTCTTAAAGACCGGTACGATAAAAGGAAGAAGATAATTTTCAAGATGAGAATTATATTATTAGGGCCACCTGGGGCAGGAAAGGGAACACAGGCAAAACAGATTGCCTCACGGCTTAATTTAGTCCACATTTCTACTGGTGATCTCTTAAGAGAAAATGTTGCCTTGAAAACGAAATTAGGAATTAAGGCCAAAAGTTTTATGGAGAAAGGCGTATTAGTTCCTGATAATTTAGTTTCAAAGATGCTTGAAGCAAGGTTAAATCATGCGGATATAAAAAGGGGATTTATTTTGGATGGATATCCGCGAAACTTAAATCAGGCTAAATCCTTAGATGAGATGCTCAAGGAAAAGGGTATGGATATTGATTTAGTCTTATATCTAGAGGCAAGTCCGCAAGTAATTATCCAGCGATTGAGTGGACGTCTGGTCTGCAAATCCTGTGGGGCAATTTTTCATATTAAGAATATGCCGCCAAAGGTTGAGGGAATTTGTGATTATTGTGGAAGTAAGCTTTATCAGAGGCCAGATGATAAAGAAGAGACCATAAGCGCGCGACTCGAGGTCTACAAAAGACAATCCGCACCTTTAATTACATATTATCAAGAAAAAGAAAAATTAGTGCGGATAATTTCCGATGAAGATAAGGATACGGTTTTAGAAAGAATGATTCAAGTTATAGAACAATACCATGATTCCCCTAAAGTCTGAAAGAGATTTAGCGATGATGCGACAGGCGGGAAGGATTATTGCCAAGATAATGCAAAAAATCGCAAGATTTATCCGCGAGGGGATATCCACAGAAGAGATCAATCGTCTTGCCGAAGAATTGGTTTATAAAGAAAATGCCCTTCCGGCATTTAAGGGCTACAAAGGTTTCCCGACGGTAATCTGCACCTCTGTTAATGAAGAGATTGTGCATGGTATTCCTGATAAAAGATTATTAAAAGATGGAGATATTCTGAGTCTGGATTTAGGAATAAACTACCAGGGTTATTTTGTAGATGTTGCGGTTACCTTACCAATAGGTGAAATTGAGTCAGGAAAAAAGAAATTACTCTCGGTAACCCGCAGGGCATTATCGGAAGGAATTAAACAGATGCGAGAGAATAATTACTTATCTAATATCTCTTATGCCATCCAAAATTATGTTGAACGGCAGGGATTTTCTGTGGTGCGGCAGTTTGTAGGACACGGGATTGGACGTGCACTGCATGAGGAACCGCAGATTCCTAACTTTGGTCGCCCCAATGAAGGTCCGTTATTAAAAAGAGGGATGGTTTTTGCTATTGAACCTATGGTGAATATGGGGACCTGGGAATTGGAGATTTTAGACAATGGCTGGACCGCAGTAACCAAGGATAGGCTTCCTTCTTGTCACTTTGAACATACAGTGGCATTAACAGAAAAAGGTCCTGAGATCTTGACTCAGTTTTTTTTATAAGAACAATTATAAAGTTGGATCAATAACTGCAGATGACAAAAGAGGAACTTATTGAAACCGAAGGAATAGTAATCGAGGCCCTTCCTAATGCAATGTTTCGTGTGCAACTGGACAATGGCCATTTGGTTCAGGCACACGTTTGCGGAAGGATGCGGATGAATTTTATTCGAATACTACCTGGAGATAGGGTAAAGGTAGAATTATCTCCCTATGATTTAAGTCGGGGGAGGATTACGTTTAGGATAAAATGAGCCTTATTCTTTCTTGTGGGGATAAAGGCTTGGAGGAAGACAAAGTTGAAAGTTAAATCATCAGTAAGAAAAATCTGCGAGAGATGTAAGATTATCAGACGTAGGGGAATAGTGCGGGTTATCTGCTCTAACCCCAAACACAAACAAAGACAAGGATAAATATGCCAAGAATATTAGGTGTAGACATACCGAAAGAAAAGAGGATTGAGATTGCGCTTACTTACCTCTACGGCGTAGGGAGATTTCTTTCCAACAAAATTTTAAATGATGCGGGAATCGACCCTAATAAACGCGCTAAGGATTTAAGCGAAGAAGAAATTTCGCGGATCACCGCTGCCATTCAACAAGGTGGATACAAATTAGAAGGTGATTTAAGAAGGGAGATTTCTCAGAATATCAAGCGGTTAATTGATATTGGTTCATGGCGGGGTCTGCGTCACAAAAAGGGGCTTCCGGTAAGAGGTCAGCGCACACGTACTAATGCCCGTACCCGTAAAGGTCCACGCAAGGGTGGGATGGCAATTATCATTAAAAAGGAAGAGTCCAAGAAGTCATCTGCAGCGGCTGCTTCTAAAGGACAGGTAAAAAAATAAAGGGAGGCAAAAGTGGCAACCAAAGATAAGGCAAAAAAGAAAAAGCTTGCCAAGGGCATAACTCATGGTATTGCCCATATTCAGGCAAGTTTCAACAATACAATCATTACCATTACCGACAAAGAGGGTAATTGTTTAGTTTGGTCTACGCCGGGTTGTGTGGGTTACAGCGGTTCCAAAAAAGCCACACCCTTTGCCGCGCAGGTAGCCGCAGCAGATGCCGCCCGCAAGGCCAAGGAAATTGGGATAAAGCAAATAGATATCTATGTCAAGGGTCCAGGTTATGGTCGGGAATCGGCTATTCGCGCACTTCAGGCATCGGGCTTGACGATAAATTCGATTAAAGATGTAACCCCTGTTCCCCACAACGGTTGTCGACCAAAAAAGAAGAGGAGAGTGTAATATAAATGGCGCGTTATATCAATGCGGTTTGCAGACTCTGCCGCCGCGAAGGGCAAAAGTTATTCTTAAAAGGCAATAAATGTGTATCGGAAAAATGTCCCCTCGCCAGAAGGGCCTATGCCCCTGGTCAGCACGGTCAGAATAAACCAAAGCTTTCTAATTATGGTTTACAATTGAGAGAAAAGCAAAAGGTAAAAAGGATGTATGGGGTTTTAGAGCGGCAATTCCGTAGATATTTTGCTACTGCTTCCAAGTCTAAGGGCGTCACGGGGAAGGTTCTATTACAATTACTAGAGCGAAGACTTGATAATACAATATTTCGTTTAGGTATGGGTGTTTCCCGCTCACAGGCGCGGCAGATTGTCCGCCATAACTTTATTATCGTTAATAAAAGACGGGTGAATATCCCTTCTTATTTAGTAAACACGGCTGATATTATTGAAGTAGTGCCTAAAGAAAGGGCACAAAAGAGAATCAGGGAGAATTTAGAATTAACCAAAGATAGAAGCATTCCTTCCTGGCTTGAGTTTGATCAAGCAGCATTAAAGGCTAAGGTGTTAAGACTTCCTGAAAAAGAAGATATTCAGCAACCGATTCATGAACAGTTAATTGTAGAGTTGTATTCAAAATAATAATGGATTCCAATTTTTATAACGAATAAATTCTAAATTTTAATTTAAACTTCTATAATAATCTATAATAATTAAGGGGGGAAGGATGGGGATAAAATGGAGTGATTTTCAATTACCCAAGCGCCTGGAGTGCGATGAATCCAGTTACACCAATACCTACGGTAAATTTTTTGCTAGTCCTTTTGAACGTGGCTATGGAGTGACCTTGGGTAATAGTTTGCGTCGGGTTCTGCTTTCTTCTATAGAAGGCAGTGCCGTAACTTCAATAAGAATCCAAGGGGTACAACATGAATTTTCTGCCATTCCTGGCGTACTGGAAGATGTGCCAGAGATAATCTTAAACATTAAAAATCTGATTATTAGATCACATTCCAGGATTCCCAAGACCATTGTTCTTAGACGCGATACCAAAGGCGAGGTGAAGGCAGGCGATATTGAAACAGATGCAACTATTGAAATAATCAATCCCGACCTGCACATCGCTACCTTAACCAAAGATACTAAATTTCACCTAGAAATGGAGGTTGCCCGGGGTAGGGGCTATGTCCCTTCAGAACTTAACAAAAAGGAGGATTCACCGATTGGGGTAATTCCCATTGATTCTATATTTAGCCCGGTAAAAAAGGTGAATTTCTATGTAGAGAATACCCGTGTGGGCCAGCGCACAGATTACGATAAATTGATTTTAGAAATTTGGACAAATGGGGCAATAACCCCTAAGGATGCACTCCTTTATGCCTCTAATATCCTGCAGCGTCATTTAGATATCTTTGTTAATTTTGGGCAATTACCTGAAGAGCCCGAGGAAGAAGAACTGGAGATAAGCAAAGAAGAAATCGCCCTTTATGAAAAATTGCGTTTACCCATTTCCGAATTAGAGCTCTCTGTAAGAAGTTCTAATTGCCTCAGGGAAGCCAACATTAAAATTATTGCCGATTTGGTAAAAAAGACAGAACAAGAATTGCTCAGTTTCAAAAATTTTGGCAAGAAGTCCTTAAATGAAATAAAAGAACTCCTTGCCGGTATGGGCTTAAGCTTAGGGATGCAAGTTGATTCTAAGAAATTTAAAAAGATATAATTTATATAGCTATAGGTAAAAACTAACTAAAATGCGACACGCAAAAAAAAGGCATCAATTAAATCGGTTTACAAGTTGGCGAAAGGCTACTTTGACAAGTTTAGCCAGAAACCTTTTAATTCACCAACGGATTAAAACTACACGTAGTAAAGCCAAGGCAGCACAACCCTTAATTGAAAGATTGATTGCCATAGCTAAAAAAGGCACCCTTTCTGGCCGAAGGCGAGCCTTTAGTATTCTTTGTGACCATAAACTTGTGAAATTACTTTTTGATGATATCAGCAAGCGTTTTGAAAATAGAAGTAGTGGTTTTACACGGATAATCAATCTCAATAGACGTAGAGGGGATTATGCGCAGTTAGCCATTCTTGAGCTTACAGAAATCAAGAAAAAGGAAAGAAAAACACCTAAAAAGGTAGAAGAAAAAAAGCCAGAAGAAAAACCAGAAATTAAACCGCATGTACCTGAAAGACCCGCGGAAATAAAGCCTAAGCCAACCAGGACATTCCTGAGAGGAATTAAGAGTATTTTTAAAAAAGAAAGAGATTCGCTTAAAGGAAAAAGAGACTAGTGGATAAACAATATAGATGCGCATAGAGACACGGATTGCTGAACGAATAAAAAAGATCAATCCTTCCTCAACGCTTGTCATCACCTCTCAGGCCAAAAAACTAAAATCTGAAGGTAAAGACATTGTAAATTTTGCTGCGGGTGAACCTGACTTTGATACACCCGAATTTATCAAAGACGCCTGCCGTAAGGCATTAGATTTGGGTTTTACCAAATATACACCTAGCAGCGGAATTCCCGAATTAAAAGAACTCATCGCCAAAAAATTTAAAAAAGATAATGGGTTAGATTACAGCCCCAAGCAGATTATAGTCTCCTGCGGGGCAAAACACAGTATTTTTAATGCCCTTATGGTTTTGTTAAATCCACAGGATGAGGTCTTGATACCTTCTCCTTACTGGGTAAGTTATCCGCAAATGGTGCATCTGTGTCAAGGAAAGGTTCGTTTTATTAAGACATCTGCCCAAAATAATTTTAAGTTAGATCCGCAAGAGTTAAAAAAATACATCACCCCCAAAACAAAACTACTTATTTTAAATAGCCCCGCTAATCCTACAGGATGTGTGTATACGCATGATGAGTTAAAAGAAATTGCCAAGATTTGCGTGGAAAAGAAACTCTTTGTCTTAAGCGATGAGATTTACGAAAAACTCATTTACGATGGTGTCAAACATATCTCAATTGCTTCTTTGGGTAAAGATATCTATAATCTTACCCTGACCGTAAATGGAGTATCTAAGAGTTATGCCATGACCGGTTGGCGGATTGGTTATTTGGGTGCACCACAAGATTTAGCAGAGGCAATTGCGAAGGTACAGGACCATACTACTTCTAATCCAACCTCAATTGCCCAAAAGGCGGCTGTGGCTGCTTTGGCTATGTCTGATGATTTTTCTAAGAGAATTTGCCAAGAATTTCAGAAAAGAAGAGATTATATGGTCCTACGTTTAAGGGAATTAAAGGAATTAAGTTTTGTCTTGCCCCAAGGTGCTTTTTACATCTTTTGTAACATCGCCAAGACTGGTTTAGATAGTTCAACCTTTGCCCAACGCCTTCTTAACGAGGCGTTCGTTGCACTTATTCCCGGTGATGGATTCGGCAGAGACGACTATGTGCGTTTAAGTTTTGCTACCGGTATAGAGGAAATTGAAAAGGGAATGAATAGAATAAAAGATTGGCTAAACAAGTTATAATAATATGGGAAAAACAATTGCCGAGAAAATCTTAAGTAGACATGCCGGGCGAGATTTAAGGGCTGGAGATTTTGCCATTTGTAAGGTAGATTTTACCTTTGGGCAAGATGGAACCTCAGCGATTATTATTGACCGCATAAAAGAACTTAAATTAAAACAACTAAAAACTAATTTCTGTATGGTAATTGACCATAGTGCCCCTTCGCCTAACGAAGGTATATCAAGGGTACATAAAAAAATGCGCCAGTTTGCGAGAGAATTTAATACCTTACTTTATGATATCGGCTGTGGAATTTGCCATCAGGTAATTCCTGAATCAGGAAAAATTCTGCCTGGAGATTTAGTATTAGGGGCGGATTCGCATACCTCTACTTATGGGGCATTAGGTATTTTCTCTTGTGGCGTGGGCTCAACAGATTTAGCCATTACTTTGGCTACGGGCAAAAACTGGTTTAAGGTACCCAGTACCTTCAAGATAATTCTAAAAGGAGAAATCCCCAAAGGGGTATTTGCCAAAGATATTATTCTTTATCTCATCCGCGAACTCAAGGCCGATGGGGCAACTTATAAAGCAATAGAGTTTTATGGACCAGTAATTAATGCCTTGGATATGGATGGTCGCTTTACTATCTGTAATATGGTAGTAGAAATGGGGGCAAAGGTTGGTTTTATGCCCCAAGATAGAAAAACATTTACCTGGTTAAAATCCCACGGAGTAGATCTTAAAAGGATAAGACCTCAGGTGGCTGATAGAAATGCAGTTTATGAGCGCGTTTTGGAGTTTGATATCTCTAAATTAAAACCGCAAGTAAGTCAACCACACAG
Source organism: Candidatus Omnitrophota bacterium (assembly GCA_023819625.1). Classification (GTDB taxonomy): domain Bacteria; phylum Omnitrophota; class Gorgyraeia; order Gygaellales; family Profunditerraquicolaceae; genus JAMWCK01. The sequence continues at coordinate 25,048 of JAMWCK010000001.1, forward strand.
CGTAGATAATGTTACAGATATTGATAGATTAAAAAAGGTTAAAATAAATGAGGCATTTTTAGGCACCTGCACGAATGGAAGATTATCAGACCTAAGAGTGGCAGCGAAAATATTAAAATCTAAAAAAATTGCGCCGGGAATAAAATTTATTCTTGCTCCTGCCTCAAAAAGGGTCTTTTTAGAAGCCCTAGAATCGGGTATAATAAACATATTTATTAAGGCGGGAGCGGTGGTGATAAGCCCGGGTTGTGGTCCTTGTGTAGGCACGCATGCAGGGATTCCGGCAGATGAAGAAGTAGTTATTTCATCAGCCAACCGCAATTTTAAGGGGCGCATGGGTAATCCAAAGGCTGATATTTATTTAGCCTCACCGGCAACAGTAGCGGCCTCTGCTATTACCGGTTATATTACTGACCCAAGAAGATATTTATAGCAATGCAATAGGGAGGAAGAAATGGAAATCAGAGACCTACTTTTGTTGTGTATTGAAAAAAAGGCTTCTGACTTACACATCACTGAGAATGAGCCGCCGATATTACGCATCGATGGGAAATTATATCGCACTAATTTAGAGGTTTTAAGTAAGGAAACACTAAAACGCATGATTTATAGTATCTTAACTAATCCTCAGAAAGAGATATTTGAGCGGGATTTAGAATTGGATTTTTCTCTGGCACTTCCAGGTATGGATAGGTTCAGGGTGAATATTCATTTACAGAAAGGAAGTGTTGAGGCAGCCTTTCGTCGTATTCCCTTAGTAATTCCAAGTATGGAGGAATTGGGTTTACCGCCAATAGTGCAAGAATTGGCGCGCAAACCTAACGGTTTAGTTTTAGTTACCGGACCAACAGGTATGGGTAAGACTACTACACTAGCAGCAATGATTGATTTGATTAATAACGAAAGAGAGTGTCTGGTTATCTGTATTGAAGACCCGATTGAGTTTATCCATAAGAATAAAAAGAGCATTATTAAGCAAAGAGAGGTTTATTCGGATACCCACAGCTTTGCTGAGGCCTTAAGACATGCCCTTCGCCAAGACCCCAATGTCATTGTGGTCGGTGAAATGCGAGATTTAGAAACAATTTCTACTACGCTTACGGCAGCAGAGACCGGACATTTAGTCTTGGCAACCTTGCATACACCCGATGCGCCACAGACAGTGCAAAGAATTATCGATGTCTTTGCTCCACATCAACAACAACAGATAAGGTTACAATTAGCCGATTCATTACAGGGGGTAATTTCGCAATTGCTCCTTCCCAAGGCCTCGGGTAGGGGGCGGGTTCTGGCTACGGAAATTATGATTGGTACCGCGGGTATTAGAAATTTAATCCGTGAACAGGAAATTGAGCAGATTCCCACTTTAATACAAACCGGCGGGCAATACGGAATGAAGACTATGGATAAATCCTTAAAAGAACTCTATCAGGCGGGGCTGGTGGCTTTAGATGTGGTGCTTTCTAAGGCCAAAAATATCGACGAATTTAAACGGCTATGATTCTAGAAGGCAAGGTTATAAAATTAGGCGATAATATCAACACCGACCTCATTATTTCCGGACGCTATAAATTTGCCATTACCGATATCAAAGAACTCTCCAGACATATAATGGAAGATATCGATCCTGATTTCGTGCAGAAGATTATTCCAAGAAAGTCTATTATTGTCGCAGGAAAAAACTTCGGTTTAGGCTCATCACGAGAACAGGCTCCCCTGGTAATAAAAGAGGCAGGAATTGTGGCGGTTTTGGCAAAGACATTTGCGCGCATATTTTACCGTAATGCCTTTAATATCGGCTTACCCTTGGTAGAAACGGATACAGATAAAATTGAAGAAAGGGATTTCTTGGTTATAGATTTAAATAAGGGTTTAATCAGGAATTTGACTAAGAATATAGAGCTTACGATTAAACCATTACCTAAATTTATGCAAAGACTCCTTAAAGCCAAAGGAATAGTAAATTATTATAATAAATACAAGAGATTACCCGAATTATAATCTGATTAAGAATCCCTTAAAATATGAAGCATAGGATTACCTTAATTCCTGGTGACGGTATTGGTCCGGAAGTAACCGCGGCGGCAAGGCGCTGCATTGAGGCAACGGGTGTTAAGATTGAATGGGAAGAGGCGATTGCCGGAGAAGTTGCCTTAGAAAAAACCGGCAATTTGTTGCCTAAACAGACACTCGAGTCAATTAAAAAAAATAAAGTCGCCTTAAAGGGTCCAATCATTACGCCCATCGGCGAAGGTTTTCGTTCGGTAAACGTAGCCTTAAGACAGGCCTTAGACTTATACGCCTGTGTGCGTCCGGCGAAGTCCTACAACGGAGTAAAGAGTTTTTATAAGGATATAGACTTAGTAGTCATCAGGGAAAATACCGAAGATTTATACGCAGGCATTGAGTTTGAAAGAGGAAAACCAGAAACAAAAAGGTTAATTAAAGAAATTAAAATGCTTACAGAAAAAAGAATCCGTGCGGATTCAGGAATTTCTCTTAAGCTGATTTCTGAATTTGCCTCGCGACGGATTATCAAATTTGCCTTTGAATACGCCATAAGAGATAAGCGGAAAAAATTAACCGCAGTGCATAAGGCAAATATTATGAAATTTACTGATGGACTCTTCTTAAAGACAGCGCGGGAAGTCGCCAAAGAATATGAGGGTAAAATAATTTTTGAAGAAATAATTGTAGATAATCTGGCAATGCAACTTGTAAAGGCACCGAGAAATTTTGATGTTTTGGTCTTGCCGAATTTATATGGTGATATTATCTCAGATTTATGTGCGGGATTAATTGGTGGTCTAGGTATTGCTCCGGGGGCAAATATCGGTGATGAGATAGCGGTATTTGAAGCCGTTCACGGCGCTGCACCCAAATATAAGGGGAGCAATCGGGTTAACCCTTCAGCAATGATTTTATCAGGGGTGCTGATGCTAAGATTTATTAAAGAAGATAGGGCGGCAGATAAATTAGAAAATGCACTAAAACAAGTGATTGCCGAAGGAAAATCCGTAACCTACGATTTAAAGGATGACCGCAATGATCCCAGTGCCGTAGGAACACAAGAGATGGCAGAGGCAATTATTACTAAAATCAAATGAACTTTATTCTTCCAAAACAAATAAGTAAGCACTAACACTCAAAGGAAAAAGAAATTGAAAATTTCTATTATTGGCGCCGGTAATGTCGGCAGTACCACAGCGCTACGGTTATGTAGCGAAAATTTAGGTGAGGTAATCCTTGTAGATAAACTCCCTGGATTAGCCCAGGGCAAGGCCTTAGATTTAGAGGATGCGCAGGCAATACTAAAATACACTTACAATATTCAGGGAACAGATGATATAAAAAAAATAAAGCATTCAGATATCGTGGTAATTACTGCTGGCTTTCCCCGCAGACCGGGTCAGAGGCGCGAAGAGTTATTCAGTAAAAATGCTGAGATCATAAAAGAGGTCTCTTTGCAGATTAAAGAGTTGGCACCTGAGGCGATTGTTATCGTAGTTACCAATCCTTTAGATTTAATGACCTACCTTGCCTTAAAAATCACTGCTTTTAGTCCTAAGAGGGTATTGGGTATGGGTATTAGTTTAGATGCAGCAAGATTCGCTAACCTTATTGCCAAAGAGTTAGATATTTCTCCCACAGAGATTGAGGCTACGGTTATCGGAAGTCATGGTGAATGGATGCTTCCACTTGCCCGATTTACATATATTAAGGGCATAGCTTTAGATAAATTTCTCGGTGAAGAAAAAATAAGAAAGCTTATCAAAAAGACCATAAATCGCGGTGCAGAAATTGTATTTTTATTGGGTTCTGGCAGTGCCTGCCTTGCTCCTTCGGCAGCAATTGTAGAGTTGATTAAAGCCATTGCCAAAGACCAAAAACGCATTCTGGGTGTCTCGGCATACCTTAAGGGTGAATACGGGGTAAATGATGTCTGTATTGGTGTTTATTGCCAACTGGGTAGAGAAGGAATTGAAAAAATTATTGAACTCAACTTAAATAAAGAAGAAAAACAGGCATTTGTCAACTCCGCCAATAAACTTAAAGAACAATACCACATGCTAGCCGTATAAAAATGACTGAATATGACCTTGTAATTATCGGTAGCGGTTGGGCAGGTTTTAATGCGGCATTAAGGGCCAAAGAATTTGGCCTTAAGGTTTGTTTGCTTGAAAAAAGTCAAATTGGCGGTGTATGTTTAAATCTTGGCTGCATCCCTACTAAGACCTTAATCCAAGCGGCAAAAGTATTTAATCTTACCCGTAAGTCCACAAATTTTGGAATTGAAAGCGTAAATCCACAAATAAATTGGAGTAAAATTCAGGAGAGGAAGGATAAAATCATCCAACAACTGCGTTTGGGTATGCAGTTGATGCTTAAGGGAATTGATTTCTTTCCTGCCGAAGCCGAAGTTTTGTCAAATCAAGAAATAAGGTCAGGGGATAAAATCCTCAAAACAAAATTTATTTTGCTTGCTGTAGGCTCAAAACCCCTAGAGCTTCCTAATCTAAAATTTGATGGCAAAAAGATTGTCTCAAGCGACGAAATCATAAACTTAAAAGAAATTCCTAAATCCCTGTTAATCATCGGCGGTGGGGTAATTGGTTGTGAATTTGCGAGTTTATTTTCCATGTTTGGTAGTCGGGTTTCAATCGTAGAGAAGATGCCACAACTTTTGCCGGGTGAAGACGCAGAAGTTGCCCGAAGGCTACAGGCAATCTTTAAAAAGCGTGGGATAAATGTTAGCACAAATACAGATGCAACTAATTTAGATATAAAAAATTACGATTTAGTTTTACTGTCTATAGGCAGGGTATCGCAGGCCCCCCAAATTCAGGTAGATGAATACCTGAGGACAAAGATACCGAACATTTATGCTGCAGGGGACTGTACTAAAAAGATAATGCTGGCACATTTTGCTGCTTATCAGGGAAGAATTGCGGCAGAAAATATTGCCCATCCGCAAAATCCCAAAAAGGCCGATAATCCCCATATTCCTAACTGTATTTTTACTCTTCCTGAGATTGCTAGCGTTGGCTTAAGTGAAGAAAAGGCAAAGACCATGGGTTTAGAAATAAAGATAAAAAAATTTGATTTTATGGCCTCGGGCATGGCACATATTCTAGATGAGACAGAAGGGTTTATTAAGATAGTTTCCGACGGTAAAACCGGTGAAATCAAAGGCGCCTCAATTATTGGACCTTATGCCACTGAACTTATCGGGATTTTGACTTTAGCCATAACTCAGCATCTTACACTTTCGTCTCTTAAGGATACCCTCTTTGCCCATCCTACCTTATCTGAATCTATTATTGAGGCCCTAAAAGACTAAATATGAAACTAAATGTCTTTGATTTAGGCCTGGTTGATTTTAGACTTGCCCAACAGTTTCAAGAAAGGATATTCTACGAGGTAAAAAAGGAAATAATTGCCTTTGGGCTAATTCTTTGTCAACACTATCCGGTAATTACTTTAGGAAGAACCGCAAAAAAAGAAAATATTTTAATTTCTGAAGAGGAATTAAAAAATAAGGGGATTGCGGTCTATGTGACACAACGGGGTGGAGATGTTACTTATCACGGCCCCGGACAACTGTTGGTCTATCCGATATTTAATTTAAGTTATCTAAAAAAAGATATACACTGGTTTTTAAGAAGATTGGAAGGGTTACTGATAAATCTATTCTTTGATTTCGGTTTAAATACGCAACGGCGTAGGGGCTTAACCGGGGTTTGGGTGGGCGAGAAAAAAATCGCCTCCATCGGCATTGCGATCAAAAACTGGATTACCTTCTACGGATTAAGTATAAATATCAAGAAAAATGACCTGGATAATTTTCGATTCATTAGACCTTGTGGTATGGATATAGAAATGACGACCTTGGAAGAGTCCTTAAATAAAGAGGTTGAGGTGGAGGTTCTAAAAGAAAAAATCGTCCCTAAATTTCAAGATATCTTCATTATACCTAAACGATTATACCAAGGAGGTATCCATGACCAAAGTATACTTACCGGAATTGGGCGAGGGGATTGATAAGGCCACAGTTTCCTACTGGTATTTTAATGAAGGTGAAAAAGTGAATGAAAAAGATGACCTTGTAGAACTTACCACAGACAAGGCAACCTTTAATCTTCCCAGCCCTTGCTCAGGGATACTTTCTGCGATTTTGGTTCATGAAGGCGATACAGTTAATATCGGCGAGGTCCTGGCAATAATTGATGAGGGGTAATAATCTTCGTTCTTTCCAGAGGATAAGGAATTAGTTTTTTGTTCCTGCCTCGAGTAAGCAAGGGGAAATAACGCGTATTTCGCTACACTAAATAATCATTGACAATACTTAGTTTTATTAGTATATATATGATTATTGTAGATATGTCAAAGAATGAGGATGATTATGACTAAATACAAAGAGATTATGACTGCTAAAGAAGTGGCTGATTACTTAAAGCTTCATCCGCTCACTGTACACCGTCTGGCACGAGAAGGCAAGATTCCCGCGTTTAAAATTGGCACAGATTGGAGATTTCATAAGAAACATATTGAGCGCTGGATTCTGGAGAAATCAGCCCATTACTTTGCGAAAAAAGGACAGAAGGAAGGTATCCTTAACGAAGTTTAAACCGGGCAAAGACCTAAAAGAAAATGGAAAATGATTTTGCTTTCATTATTTGTCCGAAGACGATTAAGGAATTAAGAATAATTTGGCCACCGGCCAAATTCCTTCCAGCGTTTTTTATTGATCTTCGTTTTAAGACCGCGCC
>JAMWCK010000069.1 GCA_023819625.1 Candidatus Omnitrophota bacterium
TCATCCGCCAAGACCAATTTTTTAAGTTTATCTTCAGTTATATCGCAGGGAACCTCTATTTTGGAACGAACCTTACCATTTACCTGAATTACTAAAGTAATTGTCTCCTCAATTAAAAAAGAGGAATCGTATCTTGGCCACTCTGCCTTAAGGATACTTTCCTTATTTCCTAGTCTCTGCCACATCTCTTCGCAGATATGCGGGGTAAAAGGAGAAAGCAAAAGCACGGTGGTCTTAATTTCCTCTTCTACATCTATATTTAAATTTTGATAAATTTCATTTACCAGTTCCATAATCCGGGCAATTGCGGTATTAAACTTAAAACTTTCTATATCTTGCGTGACTTCTTTAATTGTTAAATGCATCTTCTTTTTTAATTTCGGATTATAATTTTTAATTTTGGATTCTGTTTTTTTTCTCTCCAAAAGACGCCATACGCGGTTTAAAAAGCGAAATGCGCCCTCAATGCCCTGGGAATCCCATTCTAATTCGGTCTGTGGCGGAGCGGCAAAAAGGATAAACAACCTTAGGGTATCGGCGCCATAAGTTTTAATTATCGAATCGGGGTCAACAATATTCCCCCGCGACTTAGACATCACGCTTCCATCTTTTAAAACCATCCCTTGAGTAAGTAAACGCTTAAATGGCTCCGCAAATTCAACCAGCCCTAGGTCCTTAAAAAATTTAGTAAAAAATCGCGCGTATAACAAATGTAAAATCGCATGTTCAATTCCACCAATATACTGATCAACCGGCATCCAGTATTGCACTGCCTCTTTATCAAAAGGTCCTTTTTCAAATTGCACAGAGCAGAATCTTAAGAAATACCAGGAAGAATCAAAAAAGGTAGCCATAGTGTCTGTCTCTCTTGAGGCCTCACCTTTGCACTTAGGACATCTCGTCTCTACAAATGCCTTAACTTTACTTAAAGGACTACCCCCTTTACCCGTAAAAGGTGCATCTTTTGGCAATTCCACAGGTAAATCTTCATAAGGCACAGGCACCATCCCACATCTTGGGCAATAGATAATCGGAATAGGCGTTCCCCAATACCGCTGCCGGGAAATTAACCAGTCACGCAGTCGCCAGTGGGTAGAGATCTTACCTATACCTTCTTTCTCCATCCACTGGGCAATTTTTATCCTTGCCTCCTGACTGCTTATACCGTCAAATTGTCCAGAATTAACCAGGATTCCCTCGGCCTCATATGCAGTTTTTAATTCCTCTGGACTCTGGATAGGGGATGCGGGATTCTGGATCACTATCTTCAGCGCTAGATTATGCTCTTTGGCAAAGAGAAAATCGCGCTGGTCATGACAGGGAACGGCCATGATTGCCCCCGTACCATATTCCATCAGGACATAATCTGCAATCCAGATAGGGATTCTTTGGTTATTGACCGGATTTATGGCATAGGCACCGCTAAAAATACCTTCTTTTTTTACCTCGCTTGCCTGGCGGACAATTTTTGTTTTTCCCTTGACTTTTTTAATAAACTTTAAAACTTCCTTTTCCTGGGGTTTGCCTTTGATAATTTCTAATACCTTAGGATGCTCTGGAGCCAAGACAATATAGGTAGCCCCAAAAATCGTATCCACCCGCGTAGTAAAAACCGAAAGTTTCTCATTATTTTCTTCTAAGCGAAAATATATCTGAACACCTTCGCTTTTACCAATCCAGTTCGACTGCATGGTAATTACACGCTCTGGCCAATCCTTAAGTTGTGCTAAATCCTCTAAGAGGCGCTCTTTATATTCAGTAATTTTAAGAAACCACTGCTCTAAATCTTTTTGTTCTACTTTTGTCTTACACCTCCAGCAACCACCTTCAACTACCTCTTCATTGGCTAATGTCGTCTCGCAGGCAGGACACCAATTAACCTGCGCCTTTCTTTTATAGGCAAGACCCTTTTCAAACATCTTTAAGAATATCCATTGATTCCATTTGTAATAATCACTCCTTGAAGTAGAAATTTCTCTTTGCCAATCATAGGAAAATCCCATCTTCTTTAATTCCTCACGCATCCAGTCAATGCATTTATAGGTCCAGACATCGGGTTTGGTTTTATTCTTTATCGCTGCATTTTCTGCCGGCTGACCAAAGGCATCAAAACCCATCGGATGTAAGACATTATAACCCTGCATCATTTTATAACGCGCAACCACATCGCCGATAGTATAATTTCGCACATGTCCCATATGGATTTTGCCTGAGGGATAAGGAAACATCTCCAAAAGATAATACTTTTTTCTTTTTGGGTCTAGTTTTACCGAAAAGGCCTTCTCTTCTTGCCACTTCTTCTGCCACTTTTCTTCAATTTCCTTAAAAGGATATTTCATCTTCTTAAATTCCTCACGGTCTGTAAATTCATTATATCATCTTCTTCGGTTTTCTTGGGAGTTTCTAAGATAAAGGGACGGTTCCTTAATTTAGGGTGATTGATAATTCTCTTTATTGCCTCCTTACCCAAGCTTCCCTTTCCAATATGTTCGTGTCGGTCCTGGCGAGAACCCAATTTTCCCTTAGCGTCATTTAAATGAATGAGTTTAATTAAATCTACGCCTATCAATTTATCTATTTCCTTTAAAGTAGATTCTAGACCCCAACTTGTGGTAATATCATATCCGGCTAAATAGGCATGGGCAGTATCAAAACAAAGCCCGATGCGCTCTTTATGTTTAAGCCCAGCAATAATTTTCTTTTGATGGCTAAATTTATAACCTAGCCACGAGCCGGAACCGGCAGTATTTTCTAACAATATGCCCACAGAGGTATTTTTAGTCTTTTCTAAAATCGTATTTAGGGCAGAAGTTAACCTGGCTAATCCTGCCTCCTCCGAGGTATTTTTATGACTGCCCATATGCGTAACGATATAGTCTGCCTTTAAGGCCTCTGCCTCCAGAATGTCTTCAATATAGGCCTCAATAGATGCGGTATATAGCCGCGGATTAGGTGAAGCAAGGTTGATAAGATAAGGGATATGGATAAATATGGGGTTTATCCGACTTATCCTTCGCCGCCGCCTAAATTTATCTATCTCATCAGTGCTTAAAAAACTTCTTCGCCACTGCTGAGGGTTGCGCGAGAAGATCTGCATCGTGTTACAGCCCAGACTCTGCGCACGCTCAAGCGTCTCATAGATCTTGCCTTCAGATGAAACCTGCACCCCTAAGAGCATAAAAATAAAAATGGTGGAGCTGAGGGGATTTGAACCCCTGACCCACAGACTGCCAGCCTGTTGCTCTCCCAACTGAGCTACAGCCCCAACAAATCTTATTTTAAGTAGATTATTATACTAAAATTATTGTTAATTGACAAACAAAATTTGTTTTGCTATGATTAAAACGATGAAAAAATATTTTATTTTATCATTTATCTTTGGGCTTACCTTTTTATCCCTTGCCCAGCAAACCGACCAGGTTTACATTATCCCCATAAAAGGAGTAATTGATTTAGGACTTTCCGGTGCGGTAAAAAGAATCTTAAAAGAGGCAAAAGAAAATAATCCCCAGGCAATAATATTAGAAATTGATACCTTTGGCGGAAGGGCAGATGCAGCAGTAGAAATTGCCGACGCCTTAGAGGATATAAAACCAATTAAAACCGTGGCCTTTATTGATGACCAGGCCTGGTCTGCGGGTGCCTTAATTGCCCTTGCTTGTGAAGAGATTATTATGTCCAGTGGGGCAAGCATCGGTTCGGCAGAACCCCGGGCATTGGGTTTTGGGCAAAAGGACGAATTAACCGATGAAAAGACCCTCTCCGCCATACGCACAAAATTTAAGGCCCTGGCCGAAGCAAACCATCATCCCTTAAATTTGGCCTTGGCGATGGTAGATAAAGAAACGGAATTAAAACTTATAAAATTAAAAGAAGAAAATTTGATTGTAACTAGCCAGGAATTTGAAGAATTAAAAAATAAATATAAAGAAAAGGAGATTCAGATTATTAAAACGATAAATCCCAAAGGAAGACTGCTTAATCTCACGGCGAAAGAGGCAAAGGAATATGGTTTGGCTAAAGAGGTAGTCTCTACACAGAACCAGCTCTTAAAATTTCTGGGGTTAGAAAATATTTTCCTGCGGGAAACAAGGCTTAACTGGTCAGAAAATTTAGTAAGGTTTTTGACCCATCCTATTGTGAGTCCTTTGCTTTTAATTTTAGGGTTTTTGGGTATATTTTTTGAATTGCAGATGCCAGGCTGGGGAATTTCGGGGACATTTGGGCTAGTCTGCTTAGGATTATTCTTCTGGGGACATTATTTGGTAGGGCTAGCCACGATGCAGGAGATACTTATCTTTGTTTTAGGGATTGTGCTTTTGCTCTTAGAGATCTTTGTCATCCCCGGCTTTGGTCTGGCAGGTATTAGTGGAATTGGCTGTATCCTTTTAGGAATATATTTAAGCTTAATCAAACATCCCTTAACTACCAGCCGGCTTCAGGTTAACCGTGCTTTATATACTTTAAGCTTTGTACTGCTCGCAGTGATGGTAATTATTATCATTACCTGGAGATTTCTGCCAAAAACAGGTTTATGGAAAAGAATCGTCTTAAATTTTAGTGAATCTAAAAAAGAGGGATTTAACGCAGGTTCTTCCCGGGAAGGATTATTGGGAAAAACCGGTAAAACTTTGTCCAGTTTGCGGCCTTCAGGAAGGGCGGAGATTGAAGGAGAGACTTTTGATGTAATTAGTGAAGGGAAATTTATTGAAGAAGGAAAAGTAATAAAGGTGATAAAAGTAGAGGGAAATAAAATTGTGGTAAAGGAGGGGTAATTATGGGACTGCCAATAACTATAATTTTACTTCTGGTGGGATTCTTTTTTCTCTTTGTCTGGTTGATACCGGTAAGGCTATGGATTGCGGCAATTGCTGCCGGGGTGCGCATTGGTGTATTTAGTTTAGTGGGTATGCGGCTAAGAAAGGTTTCTCCCCATGTGATTATTAACTCTTTAATTATGCTGCATAAGGCGGGCCTTTCCGTAAATACGGATAGACTGGAGGCACATTACTTAGCAGGCGGAGATGTAATCAGGGTAGTTAAGGCATTGATCTCTGCAGATAAGGCAAATCTGAATTTAACCTTTGAGCGCGCCTGTGCCATTGATTTAGCGGGTCGCGATGTCTTAGATGCAGTTAAGACCTCAGTCAATCCTAAAGTCATTGACGCACCCAAAGAAGGAACCTTGGCGGCAGTAGCCAAAGATGGAATAGAGCTGAAGGCAAAGGCACGCGTAACGGTAAGGGCAAATTTGGAGCGTTTAGTAGGTGGGGCAACAGAAGAGACGATTATTGCCCGCGTAGGCGAGGGAATTGTCACTACCATTGGTTCTGCAGAGACCTACAAACAGGTTTTAGAAAATCCCGATATGATCTCAAAGACGGTTTTAGCCAAGGGTCTGGATGCCGGCACTGCCTTTGAGATCCTCTCCATTGATATTGCCGATGTAGATGTAGGCAAAAACATCGGCGCAGAACTGCAGACACATCAGGCAGAGGCAGACCTAAAGGTTGCCCAGGCAAAGGCAGAGACGCGGCGCGCTATGGCGGTAGCCCAGGAACAGGAGATGAAGGCACGTGCAGAGGAGATGCGGGCAAAACTTATTGAGGCAGAGGCACAGGTTCCTTTAGCCATTGCCCAGGCTTTTAGAGAAGGAAAATTAGGTGTGATGGATTATTATTATCTAAAGAATATCCAGGCAGACACTACTATGCGCGAAAGAATAGGCAAACCCAAAGAAGAAGAGAAGAAATAATGTGGCAATTTTTATCTTTTCTCCTCCTTATCATTATTATGCATATCCTTTTACGCACTCGGGAAGAACAAAAAAATACTCAGCAAGAAACCAAAGAAGAAAGGCGCACTATTTGGGGTTTTCCGCCTTTAGAGTTTCCCCTACCTGAACCAGAACCCCAACCCAAAAAAGAAAGACCCAAAGAAATTCCTCTTGCGGAAATCAAAAAGTCCAAAATTACTCCGCAAGAAAAAAGCTCATCCATATCTCCTTCGGTTCTATCGCTAAAACCCGAAATAAAAGCGGGTATAGATCTGGATAAAGAAAAATTAGAAGAGGCAATTATCTTATCAGAAATTTTAGGCCCACCTAAAGCAAGAAGATAAGCCGAGGTGGCGGAATGGCTGACGCGTCGGTCTCAAAAACCGATGAGGGTAACCTCGTGAGGGTTCGACTCCCTCCCTCGGCACCATGTTGTAAGGTTGACCCTAAAGGTCCTTGATCTAGGTCAAGGACGGAAATTCTGCGGGGCAAACCTAAATAAAGGTGGACTTCATCTCTGGAGTTCACCTTTTGGTAAATTTCCCACAAAATTTTTCTCTCTCCTATAGGACAGGTAGTTTCGGGGAAATACTACTAAATGGTGCCCTTCGTCTGAAGAATACCCGAAAGGCTGTTTTTCAAATATCTTATTCGATTAAAGATTACAATAAACACAAGTCAATGAAATCTTAGCATAGGTTAAAGAAGTCTCGCTGGCAGGGCGTTGTGGTTATTCTGGGCGTGTTGGGTGGTGCTGTTAGTAGTAGTTTTTGCTTCGGCGTCCTGCTTAGGGCAGTCCGCCTCGCAAAGCCCGCTTGAGGCGTGGCTAAAAGAAACACGGGGCGGGCGTTGTGCTGTTCGCATTGCGTATATATTCGTATTTAAGAAACCTCTTTTTATCTTGGCGTAATTTTGCTTTTTCGCTTTTTGCTCTTCCCGCCTTCAACTCC
>JAMWCK010000070.1 GCA_023819625.1 Candidatus Omnitrophota bacterium
GCTTGCTTACGCTCGCTCCCCATAGGGGCTTTGCCCCTCTGGCGCTCCTCACTTCGTTCGTCGCTGTCACCCCAAAAGCGTGGGGGAACTTTTCCCCCACACCCCTTTTAGGTCATTCAGATGGGCGATAGAGGACTCGAACCTCTGACCTCCACAATGTGAGTGTGGCGCTCTAACCATCTGAGCCAATCGCCCTAAATCTCTTTGGGCCCGGAAGGATTCGAACCTCCGACCAAGTGATTATGAGTCACCTGCTCTGCCACTGAGCTACGGGCCCAAGGTATAGCATTTTATATTAACAAAATTTTAATTGATTGTAAAGATTAAATTTTTTAGGTAGAATATACCTATGCGCATAAACTTGGCCAGATCCCGGGGGTTTTGTTTTGGAGTAAGACGGGCACTGGATATTGCCCTTAAAACTGCAAGGTTAAATAGAAGCGTCTATATGCTCGGTGATATTGTACATAATGAAGAGGTAGTAAAAGAACTTCAAAGCGCCGGAATTAAAAAAATCAAAAAACTCTTTCCCGCAAAAGGGAAAATCCTTTTAATCCGTGCCCATGGAAGCTGCCTTAAAATCTTAAGGCAGGCGCGTAAATTAGGATTTAAGATTGTAGATGCCACCTGTCCACGAGTCAAGGAGATCCATAAAATCGCAATAAAATTTGAACGAAATGGCTATCCAATTATTATTATCGGCGATAAAAATCATGATGAAGTCCACGGCATCATTGGACATCTGAAAAATAAGCCCCTCGTAATTGACCGGATAAAAAATATACCCTTTGAATCCTTAAGAAAAATCAAAAAGGCCTGCGTGGTAGTGCAATCTACCCAGGATTTACAAAAAACCTTAGAAATTGTCAAGCATTTGAAAAATTATATTCCTAAATTAAAATTCTTTAACACCATCTGCCAACCCACACGTATTAAACAACAAGAAATAAGAACCTTGCCTTTAGAAAATGATGTAGTAATTATTGTTGGTTCAAAATCCAGCGCTAATACTCGCAGGCTCTATGAGATATCGCAATCAATTAATCCGCGCAGTTTTTGGGTAAGTTCTGCCAGAGAACTAAAGCGCCACTGGTTTAAGGATGCAAAGAATATCGCAGTTACTGCCGGCGCCTCTACACCGGATTCTACTACACAGGATATCATCAATTATATACGTAAAGGTCTTTTTAAAAGAAGCGATAGATAGTTTTAGGGGAAGCCTAATACTCTCTCTGGTGGGCAAGGGTCATATCTAAAAATGTGCGCAAACGTCGGGAACGCGTAGGGTGCCTAAGTTTCTTTAAGGCCTTGGCTTCAATTTGGCGCACCCTTTCGCGGGTCACCTTAAAGATATTCCCCACCTCCTCTAAGGTACGCGGTGTACCGTCCTGTACGCCAAAACGCAAGATTAAAATCTTTTTTTCTCTTTCCGTAAGCGTATTCAAAGCGGCACTGATTTCCTCTTTTAACATCGCTCTCAGCGTAGCATTGGCCGGAGAAACTGCCTTTTTATCCTGAATAAAATCTCCAAAATGGGTATCACCTTCATCTCCAATAGGAGTTTGTAAGGATATGGGCTCCTGAGCGATCTTTAAGATACCCTTTATCTTCTCTTGGGGCATACGCATCATCTTGGCGATTTCTTCCGGCAACGGCTCACGACCTTTTTCCTGAACAAAGACACGCGAAAGCCGAACAATCTTATTAATTGTTTCAGTCATATGCACAGGAATTCGGATTGTGCGCGCCTGATCAGCAATCGCCCGGGTAATTGCCTGCCGAATCCACCAGGTTGCATAAGTAGAAAATTTATAACCCCGTTTATATTCAAATTTCTCTACTGCACGCATCAGACCAATGTTACCTTCCTGAATTAAATCCAAAAAGGATAATCCGCGGTTGGTATATTTTTTAGCGATGCTTACCACCAGACGTAGGTTTGCCTCTACAAGACGTTTTTTAAAACGGTTAAACCTTAGATGCGTAACACGCATCAATTTCATCTGTTGTCTTATTTTAAGCAGAGGCTCACCAAGCTGCCGCATCATCTTGTTCCAACGTAGATTCAGTTGATTTATTTTCTTTCGGTTACGGCCACGCAGAAAATCCTTCTGCCTTTTGACCTGCCCTAATTCTTTCATCCGTTGATTAAGTTCACGCACCGCCGCCTCAATCACAGAGGTAACGAAATTAAACTCTAAAGTAAGATTAACACTCTTACTCTCGCTGCGTGTGGTCTTAAGACGCCTTAAGATGCGATGAAATTTCTTCAACAAATCCCTTTTTTTTATCTTAAAGTCCTCTTTAACTATCTCTTCAAAATTTATTTTTCCCTGCAGAATATTTTCCGCCATCTCTATAATTTTAAGCCGCACAAAACGATTGCTTAAGGCCGCGCGTTTAAATTTCTCCTCTGCCTCTTCTATTTTTTTGGCTAAATCTATTTCATTTTCCCGCGAAAGTAAGTCAATAGAGCCCATCTGCTTAAGATACATCTTCACCGGGTCATCCAGAGGAATAAAGCGTTCTTCTGCTTTTAGTTGCTCACTTAAAATATCCCGCGGAGGCTCAACATGTTTTTCGCTTTCAATTCCTTCCCTGCTTTCCACAAGCTGAATATCCTCTTTACCTAAAATCTCAAAAATCTGGTCAATATCTTCGGCAGAAGACATCTCCTCGGGTAGAAGTTCATTTACCTCATCATAGGTAAGATACCCCTTTTGTCTACCCAGGGCAATAATCTCTCTTAAATCTTCTTTGCGGTATTCTTTTCTCCTCATCTTCTCGTCTACCTCTTTTTAATTAAATTATGGAATTCTTGGATAAGGGAGTTTAATCTTTCTTTATCGCCAGAATGCTGGGCGCTTCTTATCTCATCATGTAACTTTTGTCGCTCAAATCTTAACCGCTGTTCCTTCAGGCGATTAATACAATCATCCACAACCCTTTCTTTATCCTCCCTTAAGACCTCAGGTAAAAAAGTAGATTCACAGATTACCTTAAGAATCTCTTCGTCTTCTAAATAATTCATCAGTTTAGCCGCATTCACTGTCTTTCCCTGTTCAAGCAGGTTAAACATTATACCCACAATGCGCGAAATCCGTTCGTCCTGGAAATCTTTTGGCTCAAGGCGCTGGCGAATATGATTGAGTAATTCTGCTTCCTCTAACATTAATTTGACTAATAATTTTTCTGTGGGATTAATGTGGAGTTTCCTGCCTGAACCGGGTTTACTTAATTGCGGGTAACTATTTTGTCTTTTTAACTTTTTTAATTCCTCTAATAATGTCTCTTCTTTTAACTCGAGAGCCTCTGCTAATTGTTTAAGATATTCGGATTTTAAAATGGCATTATTAAATTTATTGATTGTCGCAAGCATCTCAGCCACAATCGTGGCCTTGCCCTGAATATCTTCGGGATTATAACGTGACTTTAAAATCTTCAGTTTGTAATCAAAGAGACTCTCTGCATGAGAGATCTTTTTTTTAAAATTCTCAATGCCGAACTTGCGCACAAATAAATCGGGGTCATAATCTTTGTCTAAACTCACCACCCGCACAGTCATCTCCTCTTCAATAAAAATATCTAAACTCCTCAAGGTCGCAATTTCTCCTGCCTTATCCGCATCATAGACCATTACCACATTATGCGTGTATCTTTTAAGTAGCCTTGCCTGTTCATAGGTAAGCGCAGTGCCCAGAGATGCCACGAGATTTTTTAAACCTTCTTGATAGGGAAGAATAAAATCAAGATAACCCTCAACGATTACTGCTGAATCCATCTGCCTAATTGCATCTTTGGCTAAATGTAAGCCATAGAGATTCTTTCCTTTACTATAAATTGGTGTCTCAGGTGAATTAATGTATTTAGGCAGTTCCTCCTCTTCTGAGGCTGTATTTTGTCCTGGTAGAATTCGACCACCAAATCCCACCACCCGCGACTTGATATCAAAAATGGGAAAGATGATGCGGTTACGGAAACGGTCATAATAACCGCCGTCTTGCTTGGCTAAGATCACACCCGCCTTCTCCAATAAAGATATACTTAGACCCTTTTGTCTTAAATAATTCATTAAGGCATCCCATTTCTGCGGAGCAAAACCCAACTTAAAGCTTTTAAGGGTTTCTTCTTTCAGCTGGCGTTTTAGAAGGTAATTCTTTGCCAACGCACCAGAAGAAGAATTCAAGAAATTCTGATAAAAAGATGTAGTGAGTTCATTTATGCGATAAAGTTGAGTTAAAATACCCGAAGTTCGCCCATCCTCCTCTTCAGGTTTAGGCAAAATTACTCCTGCTTTTTGCGCTAAGGTCCTGACTGCCTCCAGAAAATCCATTCGCTCATACTGCATCAGAAAACCAAAGGCATTTCCTCCTACTCCACAGCCAAAACAATGGTATATCTGGCGGTCAGGCGAAACAATAAACGAAGGAGTCTTCTCGTGATGAAAAGGACACAGCGCCTTAAAATTCCTACCTGTGCGTTTTAAGGGAATATAACCGGAAATAACTTCCACAATATCCACGCGGCTTAAGATCTCATCTAAGATATGTTCCGGTATACGTAAGGTGCCCATCTTTAGTGTCTAATTCGCCTAAATCCCGCGCAATCAATGGTTTCAAGTCTCTCATTAGCTTTCTTCTCAATTCTATCCAAAAGCAAATTAAGGCCTAAGGTATCTGAAGAAATGTGTCCGGCAATTACTACATTGAGATTTGCGTCTTTTACCTTCTTAAAATGTTCTTCACTTAAATGCATAGAAATTAGCGTGCGGATACCCAATTGAGAAAACTTATTATAGATATCCTTTGGTCCTTCGGTTCCACCGGTCATCTCCACAAAAATTTTACCTACCGGCCGCTTAGAACTTCCTAAGATGAGCCTTGGTCCAATTGCCTCTTTCTGCGCCTGTTTATATTCGGGAATTTCAGTTAAAATCTCTAAAATATCTTTTATCTTTTTGGGTCTTTCTTTTTTTAAGAGCCGATGGATAAAATATGCAGCGTGGTTATCTGCAGGTGTATGTAGACACATAAAAGGCAGATTTAGTAGACGCGCCGCATCTTGTGTGCGCAGATGATTATGTGGCATCAGCTTTCTTTCTACTTCGTTCATCCTTTCCTCTAAAAGTTCCTGGGCTAATTTCTTTTCTATCCCGACCTTTAGCAACAAATCAATCTGTAAAGACATCACCTGATACAATCCTGCCCAGGCCCTTCCTTGCGGATGGTGGGATAAAACCAAATCTATACCTTGTTCCTGGCGAATTTTATCCGCTAATAAAAGTTCACCTACATCTATATCAATACCTACAAGCACCTTTTTTACTTCGGTATCCGGTCTACCAAAGAGGATTGCGGTATCGGCGTAAGAATGGAGTGCCGATTTTTTGCTTCGTGGGTCACGCTCAATGCCAAATTTTACCGCTTGATTATAAAGATAAGCTAACTTCATTAGCGTGGGAAATCTTCCTGAATTTCACTAAGGGTAGCGTTGAATTTTTCATGAGTCATAAATTTAGAAGCAACCTTTTCCCAGAACCATTTATAAGTAGCCGGGGCTACCTGAAACAAGTGCCTGCCGGTATAAGCATGCTGAGTGCTTTTTTTTAGATATGAAATACTGGAAATCACAAACATAAAAATCACCAGTCCCACCACTAAATAACCCCGGATTAAACCCAAGATAAAACCTCCCCACCGGTTTAAGCCAGGCATAGCTTCAGTTTTTATTATCCGAGAAAACACACTGCGTAAAAGCACAAAGCTGAAGTAGCCAACTAAAGTTAAAATAACAAAGCATAAAAAATCCAAGGATTCTAAAGGTGCTTTTTCCCGCACTACTGGTAGCCGAGCACTCACCCAATCCGACAAAAAGGTAAAATAATGGAGCGCCAAATAGATCGCCAAAAGGGTACCTAAAAGCTTAAAAAATTCCGCAATTAAACCACTTTTGAAAGCAATATAAATTATTCTTAAATAAAGGATTATGACTAAAATATCCACCCAATTAAACTGTTTCAGGATAGTTAAAAGCACAATCTCTCCTCTCAGAATAAAAGGGAATGAAGTTAGAAAAGATTAATAAAGTATAACATATAAAAGGGAGATTTGTCAAGGAAAGCGCTTTCTTCTTCATAACCCACAAGGTCTATTCTCTTTACTCTTTATTTTTCAGAGAGTTATAGAATTGGGAAACGTCCCCTTATTTTTTTTTTATTGACAGTAGGACTTATTTATATTAATATAAAGTTTAAGAAATTTTTAAAAATCTTAAAAAGAGATACAATGAAAACATAGTGTGCTCCTTATGATAGAATAAAATTGGGATGCGGGCGTTTGGGCTAATTAATAAGCCCAAAATTCCCGCCACATCCCAAAGGAGGAGGTGTAATGCGTTACAGATGTGTTGCCTAAAAGGGCACGAAGGGGAGGTTGATTTAGGAATCTCTTCAATCAAGAAGAGGCAGATTTATTAATAAATAGTGTAAGAGAATTCTTGCACTATGTTTTCAGGAGAGGTGAAAAATGAGGAAGATAAACTTAACTTTAGTTTTAGTTTTTAGTAGTTTGTGGTTAGTTAACAATTCTTTTTGTCAACAAGAGACAATCACCATCACAACCTACTATCCTTCACCTTATGGAGTATATAATGAGTTGAGACTATATCCTCGCTCTTCTGCTCCTACTTGCAATG
>JAMWCK010000071.1 GCA_023819625.1 Candidatus Omnitrophota bacterium
CACCGGTTAAAAACTCAAATGCTTCTTTTTTTAAACCCAAATACATCCGCTCAATACTAAAATCCTGAACATCTACAAGCCTATCATCAGTTGCGCGATATTCAATATTTCCAAATAGTTCATAATCTTTAAAAGGATTCTTAAAATCAATGCTTCCTTCATAAAGATAATCAATATCATGATTGGGATAAAAGGAACGTTCTTTATTTCCTTCTACATTATAGAATATGCCGGTTAAATCCTGACTGATATGCAATTCCGCAAACAGAGAAGAACTTAACAGAAATACCAAACCCAAAGAAAAAATAAGTATCCTTTTCGCCATCTTTACTCCTTTCCTTTAATTCTAATGCATGGTGGTTACTTTTAGGACTCCCTCTTTCTATTACGTACGCAGTGGTCCCGGGGTATGTTCAATCCTATTTTCAAGAAGATTAAAAATTCCTGCGGTGGATCTGCCAACAGAGACAATATTTACTGTAAGGTCTGAGGAGAAAGCAGTAGTTGCTTCATCAATCAAGCATACATTTCTTCTGGAGAGATTACTTGGGAGCTGAACTAGCAAAAAAACTTGATGAATAAAAAACTCAATCAATAAGGCGACTAAAGAAATAAAAAATATCTCTTTTTTCTTCAAAGAATATTCTCCGGTTAAAAAAAATTATAAAACATTTAATTTCTTTGTCAATTAAAAAATCTTCACACCGCACACCGAAACTGTTTTGCTTTTAATCGGGAAACTGTTTTGTTTTCAATCAGGAAACTGTTTTTCTCGCGCTGGTAGGTTGGTATGGTAGCAGAGAATTTGGCAATATCAAAAAGAAAACCAACCTACACGGTAATCTTTTGGGCAAGTTGATGGGCTAAACGGATAGGTTCGGGTAAACGATACCTTTCTGTACACATAAAAATCAATTGAAGAGAACTTTCAATATCTATCTTATGACCGGGTGAAATAAAAATTGGTCTGACATTAGGCCTGGTCCTTAAAACTGCTCCGATTTTTCTATCATTGACATAAAGATAAGAGAATGCACCCTTAAAATTTTCTGGTTCAATATATTTACCAAAAAGATAGCTCTTTGCACAACCAATTGTAGGTTTATCTAAAAGAATCCCTAGATGTGTAGCAATCCCCATATTCCTCGGATGAGCAATACCCTGACCATCAAAGATAATTACATCCGGTCTGGTCTTTAAGGCGGAAAAACACTTTTTGATTACCGGTCCTTCGCGAAAGG
This sequence comes from Candidatus Omnitrophota bacterium, assembly GCA_023819625.1. Taxonomy (GTDB): domain Bacteria; phylum Omnitrophota; class Gorgyraeia; order Gygaellales; family Profunditerraquicolaceae; genus JAMWCK01. The sequence goes on from JAMWCK010000071.1 coordinate 1,242, forward strand.
CTAATAATCCTGGGATATAAGGATAAGGGATTCTGGAGGTTTTTCGCACCTTTTCAACAATTCTTGGCCTCTTATTAGATCCAGAATAATCCAAAACCACCACTGCCCCAGAGGCGCAACTTCCCTTAAAAGCCACATCTACACCTGCAATCAACTTAGGCGAAGAAGTTAATTTCTTTAATTTTATTTTTTTTCTTAATTTATTCTGGATGCTTACTGCTTCGGTAAGATTTGGATTCCAAGGATGCAGATTTTTAAATTTCATCTTCTTATCATTGGCACAAATCTTACAGGGATAATATCCCTTTCTTCTATTCTACCTTTAGACTTAATTAACAACTTTAAATTTTGATATGTTTCTCCCACGGGTATAACTAACCTGCCTGCCTCTGCTAATTGTTCAATCAAAGGCAAAGGAACTTTGTCTGGTGCACAGGTAACTATTATGGCATCAAAAGGAGCAAATTCGGGCCAACCCAGATAACCATCACCACATTTAACTTTAATATTTTTATATCCCAATTCCTTTAACAATTTTTCTGCTTTTGATGCCAATTTAGGTAGAATCTCAATGGTATAAACTTCTTTAGCTAATTCGGCTAAAATTGCTGCCTGATATCCTGAACCTGTACCGATTTCTAAGACCTTTTCCTCTCCTTTTAATTCTAAAAGTTCAGTCATCAAACCAACAATATAAGGTTGAGAAATGGTTTGACCTTCACCAATGGGAAGTGGCATATCTTCATAAGCTAAATGTTGCCAAATCTTAGGGACAAATAGATGTCTTTCTACTTTAAGCATCGCCTCTAATACGCGTTTATCTTTAACGCCCCTGGCCTGAATCTGAGTTCTTACCATCTCTTCCCGTAAGATTTTAAAATCTTCTGAAGATGGGCTCGGCTTAATAAGTGCCTGTTGTGCCTGCGTCAAATCAGAAAAACAAATCATTAAAAACAAAATTTCTATAATTAACTTCATCTATAAATTCCTTTTATCTTGCCAAATTTAAAATTACCTTATATAGACCTTCTATAAGTAAAGCTATCTTTTGGCAATCAAGCTTATCTAAGGTATCTTGGGGACTATGATAATAGGGATTGCGATAAAAGGCGGTGTCAGTAATCATTATTGCCTTATACCCAAAGTGCCAGAAAGACCAGTTATCTGAAAGACCAATTGCCGGGACCAAAGATAAAGGAGCAACCAGATACTCTATAGGAAAAGAAGATGCGGATCTAAATTCCTTAACTATTTTCTTCAATAAATGACCGGATTTAAAATTGCTTACCATGGCAATAAAATTTCCTTTATCAGGATAAAAGAAATGCAAAAATAAAGGATAAGTTTGGGAGTTTCTCTTATCTTGATAAAAACCAATGGATTCTAAACACAAGACCGCTTCTATATCCTCTTTCATCTTGCTTGCATTTTTGGCATATCTAAAACTCCCCATATCCGTTGACATATAAAAAGGGGGCTCCTCATTACAAAAAGCAATAAATTTAATGGTCTTATCTAAATCCTGGCTAGATATAAGTCTTGCCAATTCTAAAATTCCGGCTACTCCTGAGGCATTATCATCCGCACCTGGTGAACCATAAGCCGAATCGTAATGGGCGCAGATGATTATGATTTTATCTTTTTTATCTTTACCTATTTTAGTGGCAATAATATTTTCAAAGTCTTGATTTCCTAAAGAATAAACCTGTTCTTTTAGGATATAACCATAACTTCTAAATTCCTCTTTAATATAATCTTGTGCCCTCTTTAGATTTTGATATTGAATATAATTCCTTTCACCCAAATCAACCGCTAAGAACTCAATATGCTTTTTTATCATCTTTTCTATCACTGCCGCCTCTAAAATTCTACTAGATGGATTTAAGAAATTAATTAATATAAAAGTTAAAATAAGACCGCGCTTCACGAGAAACTAATCAAATTTTTATTTATCTAAGCGCAGAAGCCTTTTGCACTCATTGCAAAAATCATCATCCTTTATATCTGTATCTAAAATTGAATTGGAAAAATGCATCACACACTTAATATTGGCACAATGCTTAAGACCCAAAAGATGACCGAACTCGTGGACGGATTCTTTTAGGGTGCGCTTTAATAATAAATCTTTATCCTCCTTTAGACCATAATAGGATGGAAAAAGTCGCGTTAAAGAAATTATACAAACTCCACCTACAGGATCAGCCTCACCAAAGACAAAATTTAATTTGGGGACATAAAGGTCTTGATTGATTAGACTTAAGATTTTTTCATCTTTTTGCTTAATTTTACAAAGTCCATCCAAAATCAATGAGGAAAGATATTGCCTTCTTTTTTTATTATAGGCGTATTCAGGTATTGCCTGGCCTTTACCAAAAAAAACGGGCACCTTAAAAATTCTTTCTAAATTCTCTTTTAAATAATCTAAAATAAAATCATCAATTTGACCAAAGGAAATAATCTTAATTTCCATCTCCTCTTTTGCCAAAAGATTATTAAAGATAAATAAAAAAATAATTAATAAAATAATTATTTTTGGATGCATTTAATATTTTAACATAATTTTTCTTTCTTTAATATTTTCTAAAACATAAGGGTACCTTTCTAATTCCTCGCTTTCAATTTCCGAATTTATCCCCATACCTATTAATCTTTGTTTTAGTTTTTCTAAATTATCATCTCCAAAAATATCTTGCATTATTGCTGGCCAGGCATCCAGATTTAACTCCAAGCACTTTTTTAAACCCCGCATTGGATAGATAAAATATCTCTTGTCTACACCGGTTATCATTTCAAAACTTTCCTCATCCCAACCTTTAAGTGCAAACCTTATAGTTAAGCGAGGAATTTTTAATTTTAGGATAAACTGTGGATAATAACCTAAAATAAAACCATTTGTCTCTACTATAAAGGTTAAATCCTTATCTTTATCTAAAACCATATTTATTACCTGAATAAGATGGGCCAAAGAATTGCTGCCTAAAATTGGCTCACAACCAGTAATCCGGCAATATCTAAACCCTTTTTTCTCTATTATTCTTAAAAGATTTTCTGCTACCTCCTGAGGACTAAAGAATTGCCCCAGGTGTTGTGGTTTAAGATTACGAAAATAATTCCAGCAATAGGCGCACAAAAAACAACAACCTACTGCATCCGCTGTGGCAATCCCTCCATAATAGCCTGCAGCGCGGAAACGATAGTATTTTCGTCTTAAACCTTTAGTAACTATCATCTCTATTTCCTCTGAGCGCTTAACAGGATCAAATGGTAGATTTAACATTCTTCCTTTTTACTCTCTCTAAAAGAAAGTTCCTTTGTAACCGAGGAATAGAAGGTGAAAATCAAAATAAGCAAAACAGAGCACCGAAACTGTTTTGCTTTTAATCGGGAAACTGTTTTGCTTTCAGACAGAGTGCAGTGACAGAGAAGGCAGAGGAACAGAAGGACACCCAATCTGCTAAACCTAAGGGTGTCCCCTTAATTAGTTATAGGGAACATCCTGCCGCTTGGCAAGCCGGGTATCCCTAATTATTTTACTAATTATTTTTACTAATTTATTTTTATTTAAGCATCCCGCCGACCACAATATCAATTGCCTTTTCTTCTTCTAAGCCGCGGCTCATTAAGGTTTCTACCTGTTTCTTATCTATTCTTCCAATAGCTGCCTCATGGGTAATCTTGGCAAATTCATGGGTGACATTGACGATGGGAATAGCCTTTGCCTGGGCATTACCTTGAATAATCTCAACACAATCCACATGTCCCCTTGCCTGCGGAGCGCTGGCAGTAAGTTCATTGATTATTTCGCTTACCGCATTATCTTTTACAGCAATACGACTTTTAATCAGGCCGCGGGAAGATTTACCTATAAGTCTACCTGCTTCTCTGATTTTAATTTTATCGTCACCATAACCATAAATCTTGGCGGTCATATCCAGGCTTGAGTTCTCTAAAACTTCTGACTCATAATCTAAATCAAAAACACCGACCCTACCTTTAAGCAAAAAGAAATTTGTAATCAGATGACTATTCCTACCTAACTTAATCCTTGCTTTGGGAATTACCTCAATTCCCCCGTCCTCGCCATGAAAATGAACCTCATTATATTCATAATAAGCATTATCGTCAACCTCAATCTCTGCCTGCATCTTATGCACTACCTTTAGTGCGTTAGGAAAAACACAGTGGGCAAGCAGTTTAATCCCCGCATCATCTCAATCTTTGCTTTGATGTTAATCTCCTGGATTCCTTCTTTGGGTAGTATCCCAAAACAAAGATGCACAGGATTTTCTATTTTTATTCCTTTCTCGACTTTTAAAGCAATATTCACGCCGGATGCGGTTTCCTTCGGCTCTAAAATCAGGCCTTTTACCAGATTCTTGCCGATTACCTTATTTTTATGGATGACTAAATGCGCGATATTGGAATCTTTAAAGACAGACGGTACTCCGCCTGCCTTTGTATATGCATCTAACATTAACTCATAATCCTGCATTATTCTCCTCCATTTACCACGCGATCTGTCTGGAAAGGAAACATTTTTGTGGGACAGGGAATGCACCCTTACCTTAAAGTATTTACCCATCTCTTCTGGCTTTCCTTCCTTGACAATAAAACCAGAACACATAAGCGAAGTTTTATCCGCAATCTCTGAAACCTCTTCCCGATGCGTAATCAAAAGCACAGTTGTTCCCTGGCGTTTTAACTCTTTAATCATTTGGACAATATTATTCAAAGCTAAAATTATCAATCCCCGAATCCGGTTCATCTAAAATTGCAAGTTTTGGTTTCATTGCAAAGACTGCAGCTAATTCAATGCGTTTTCTCTCACCACCGCTTAAACTCTTATCTACTTCTCTATCTAAATAATCCTTTGGCTCCAATAAAACCTTTTGTAGCGCCTCTTCAATCAATTTATTGTCTTTTTCTTCCATCCCTACAGCGATATAGTCTCTTACCGTTAAGCCTTCAAATCTTGCCGGCTCCTGCCAGGCCAAAGTAAGACCCATCTTTGCCTTCTTTGATAAAGAAAGGCCGGTTATATCCTCTCCTCTAAAATAAATCTTTCCTTCCTGCACAAGATAATTACCACAGCCCATAATCACATAGGCAAGACTTGATTTACCGGCAGCATTTGAGCCAAGAATGGAATGGATTGTCCCTTCTTCAACCGAAAGACTTAGGTCCTTTAAAATCTGCCTTCCTTCTAAATTAAGCGATATTTTATCTAAACGCAATATCTCCATAATTTAGGCCCCCGTTATTATTATAATCCCGAAAATAAAGAAAAGAAATGCCATTAATAACTTGATAATTACGATGTGTTTCTGCACAAACCGAGAAAATCCTAAAGAGGTAGTCCCTAAAAGCGCAAATAAAAGCACCAA